>DATEDB010000325.1:0-8092 GCA_035286625.1 Bacteroidota bacterium | reverse complement strand
GTTTCGATCTGAGCGGCGTTCTCCACCGAACAGGGACCCGCGATCATGACCAGACGGTCGCCCCCGATCTCGACGTCCCCGACCTTCACGACCGTCTGCGCGGGGTGGAATTCCCGGCTGGCCATTTTATACGGTTTGAGTACGGGAATGATGTTTTCCACCCCCTGCATCAGCAGGAAGGCCTCCCGGCGGATTTGACGCTCGTCGCCGATGATACCGATGATGGTCCGCTCGGTTCCCCGGGAAAGGTGGGGTTTGAGACCCGCCGATTCGATCTTCGCGATGACGGCTGCGATGTCCTGCGTCGTCGCCGTTCCTTTACATATGATGATCATCTGTCGTCCCTAAAAGAAAAACCCCGCCTCTCCGGGGTGGGGTCTGCGCCGTGTTCCGGGGGGCACTTCCCGGGTTCGCGTCGGTTGCGCCCCCCGCGAACCGCCCCGTCTCCTCGTGTCCTGTGACCTCGCGACGGCCGCTCCCTGGAGGGAAACGCAGAAGACCGCGGGGACACGCGCGACCGATCGGACGGGCGGCGGCAACATCGACATCATGTGACGATACCGAACAGGACGGTTGTGGTGACGTGGGTTGAGAGTGAACGGGAGGAATTATAGCAAAGTAGGGCGCGAAAATCAAATAGGGGGGGCGGGGGCTTCGTCCCGGTCCGGGAACCTGTCGACTTCTCCGGCAGGCGACAGGGAGTGGTATCCATGGAGACAGTGTGTGCACGAGGCCCTGGCACCGGTGAAGCCGGCAGACAGGAACCAGATTTTTCTGAAATCATATCCCGTTTCGCGCAGCGATATGCCCGCGCCGGGCTGCCCCCCGCACAACCGGACCGCGCCCGTCCGGTCGATGTAGGCGTAGGATTTCCCAGCGACACAGGTGTATTCCCACTCCGGGTGGTTCGAAACCAATCCCGCACCCTGGTGGGGGCGCCTGCGCGAGGTGTGGACGAACCTGACGCACTGCGGGGAAATGATCATCGTGGAGGGACTGTATTCCTTCATCGTGGCGAACCGCTTGATGAAATCGTCGACCTCTTCCCCGTCCGCGCGCCTCGTCCCGTCGTCCAGGTCGAACCTGAGATGATAGTAGAGCCCCCTCGCCGATCTGCGGAGGGCGTAATCGTGCATGAGCGCCAGTTTCCTGAGGTCCGGCTCGGTCGCCGTGTACACCAGATGGGTCTCGTACCCGGCGCGTTCAATCCGGTCGAGGCAGGCTTCAAGTTTGCCGAATAACGGGGAATTGTCGCCGCGGGTATCGGGTTGCCGCCCGAGCGCCTCCCCGATCCTGACGCGGAATATTCTTTCACCGAAATGGATAAAGGCTTTCAGGACTCCGTCGGTAAGTTCTTCCGGGGAAACTTCCACTATCATCTTCAGGCCGAGCGCCCGTCCGTATTCCAGCATCTCGGCCAGGCGCGGGAGTCGACCCAGGATCTCCTCCCCGCTGAGGACGACGATCGGTTTCGCCGTGCGGGCGATCGAATCGATCACCAGCATCGACTCGCTCATGTTGAGGGGCTCGCTTCCCGGCGCTGCCTTTCCGGACGGCGGGGTGGCCCGGTCGTCTCCCGCGGCCCCGGTAATATGCCACACGATGATCCTCGGCAGATCCGGCCCGTTATTGACCGGGCGGGTCCTGCCTGACGATGATGATGACGTCCTGTTCATGATGCGACCTTGATATGGCATTCTGCATCTCATATAAAACCGTCAATAACCATGCCAGAACGGAGGGGCTTCATGGTCGAAATTGAAGGGTCGGGGAACTTTCGTTCTCAATCCTGAGATCAGGATGGGTGAGATCAATCAATTTTGCAGGTTTGAAGCCGGGCCCCCGGACCGGGATGGTCTGAGGGCCCGGCCGGATCTCAGACGAGCTTCACAAGTGTATAGTTCCTTCCGCCTTTTCGCAACACGATGAACTTTCCGTGGAGGCAGGCGCGGCGCGGAATCTTGTCGGCCGGAGATGAGACGCGCGCGTTATTGAGATAGAGGCCCCCGCCTTCGATGGCCCTGCGACCCTCCCCCTTCGATGAAACGATGCCGGTGGACACGATGAGGTCGAGGACCGGAAAATCCCCACCGAGGACGCGCTCTTTCGGAACCTCCGTGGAGGGAACGTCGGCGAAGATTTCCAGGAGCGTCTCGACAGACACGTCGGTAATCTCTTCTCCGAAGAATATCCCCGAGGCCCTTTCCGCCTGCTTCAGCGCGTCGTCGCCGTGCAGCATGGCGGTAGCCTCCGCGGCAAGCCTGCGGTGCGCGACGCGTTTGCCGGGCTCCCTCGAGTGCGCCTCGGCGAGCGCGGAGATCTCCTGTTGGGGAAGCAGCGTGAAAAACTTCAGATACCGCACGACGTCCTTGTCGTCGGTGTTAAGCCAGAACTGGTAAAATGCGTACGGCGACGTCCTCCCAGGGTCGAGCCATACGGTACCGGCCTCGGTTTTCCCGAACTTCTCGCCGGCGGAGGTGGTGATGAGGGGATAGACAATGCCATGGACCTCTCCAGACCGCATGCGGCGCACAAGGTCGATGCCGGAAACGATATTCCCCCACTGGTCGCTCCCCCCCATCTGGAGCGTGCATCCATACCGGTCGAAGAGGGCCAGGTAATCGTACGCCTGGAGCACCGAGTACGTGAACTCCGTAAAGGAGATTCCCTTCTCTTTCCCGAGTCTCGATTTCACGGATTCCTTCGCGAGCATTTCGTTCACGGAAAAAAACTTGCCGATGTCACGCAGGAAGTCCATCATCCCGAGCGGCGCCAGCCAGTCCGCGTTGTCCACGATGATCGCGCGGTTGTCTCCCCCTCCGAAATCGAGATAGTGTCCGAGCTGGTCTCTGATCCCCTGGAGGTTTGCCGCGATGTCAACTGCCGAGAGAAGATTCCGTTCCTGCGATTTTCCGCTCGGGTCCCCGATCATCCCGGTGCCCCCGCCCGCGATGGCGATCGGCCGGTGACCGCCGCGCTGGAGTTGGACGAGGCCCATTATCGGCAGGAGCGATCCCACGTGAAGACTGGGGGCGGTGGGGTCGAAGCCGATATACCCGGTGAGGGGACCTCTCAGGATATGCTCGCGCACCCCGGGGGTCGATGTATGGATGAAACCCCTCCAGCTGAGTTCTTCGTGAAAAGAGTTTTTCGGACGGTCTTTCATGTTCTGGCGACACCCGGCAAAAAAAATTATCCATCAAATTAGCACCTTGTGGCCGGAAAAGCAAAAACGGCACAAATTCGCGACCCGGGGCCGGGCCCTGTTGCGGGACACGGTAAAATTCCGTACACTGTCCCCCCCGGGATATCACAACGACAGGGTACTCAGGTTATTTCCATGGCACTGCTCGAGGACGAACCCACCTACACGGGTCGGAAACTGCTGCTGATCGGCTTTCCGGCCCTTCTCATCGCGGTGGCGATCTCGCTGGTCGCCCACCAGGAGGCGCACCGGGTCGGTTTATCGACCTTCTGCTCCGGGACGACCGGTTTTGCCACGCCGGTACGATCGCTGGGCGGGATTGAAAACAGGTCGGACGGTTGCGGCATGTCCGCCCTCGCCGGTCAACTCACCACCCTGGGGCTGGGGGTCCTCTCGTTCGCGCTGCTGCTGAGATACCCGCGGAATCTATTTTTCATATCGATGGCCTTCGTCAACGCGACGGCGCGGCTCCCCGAGACGATCACGGTCTTCCTCCAGTATCTTATCCACAACGGGACCTCCCTGCGCGTGGATGAATCGGTCTCCCTCACGCTCTTCGGCCTGACCGATCCGACGATCCCGACGGTGATCATGTGCTTCTACTCGCTCGTGCTGCTCTTCTTCGCGATCATCGTCGTGCACGACGTGAGATCGGTACGGTACAAGTGGCCGATCGCGTTCGCCCTCTTCGCCTTCATGGGATACATCGAATACGGCGTGATGTGGGCGATCGCCCCCATCGTCACCGGTTGACGCCCGCACATCCTAGCAGCCTTTCCCGGCGCACTCCGCCGCCGTGAATCCGCTTTTCACCGCGCCCTCGATCGTCGCCGGGAACCCCGTTTCGGTCCAGTCCCCCGCCAGATAGAATCCCCCGATCTCCGTCAGCGGGCCGGGCCTCAATTTTTCCACACCCGGGACGGGAGAAAATGTCGCGCGCTTCTCCTTGATCACAACCGAGTGCACCAGCGACGCCTTCTCCGCCCGGCGATAGACTGACCGCAGGTCCGAAACGGCGGTGTCGACGATCCTCCCGGCGGGCTGGGCCGCGAGGGACCGCGCGGCGCTCACGACGCATGTGATCAACGGGGTGTCTCCCTGTGACCCGGCGACGATCCTCCTCCTGTCGAAGGCCCACTGGATCGTTTTTCCGATGATGCCGAGCATTTCGCCATCCATGAACGGCCTGTCGAACCACAGATGCACCGAGACGATCGGCGATGTGCCGATCGACCCGACCGAACCGGCCACACGGTCGGCCCACGAGCCGGGAGGCAGCAGCGGCGTGATCGACCAGTGCGGAACGGCGGCAATCACCGACCCGGATCGGACCTCCTCTCCGTCGTTGAGCACAACCCCGGCCGCAGCCATTCTGACGGGAATGGCGGTCCGGTCCCGCGCGCGCACCAGAAGGCGGGCAACCCCGGCCTTCGTCCTGACGACCGATTTCCTCGAGGTGAGATACTCCACCGCCCGGTCGACATAGAACGCGGTCTGACCCACGGTGGGAAGGAGCATCCGGCTGTCGGATCCCCGCTTGAAAAATGCGGCCCGGATCGTTTTCGCGAACAGGAGCGCCGAGGCGGTGCCCGGCGATTCATTCATCACCGATACGCAGATAGGATCCCAGAAGCACTCCCGGGTATTCCGCCCCTGACCGAGGGAGTCGAGCCACCCGTCGACGCTTTCGGTCGAGATCGCTCGTTCACGCGCCGGCGACCATCGGCGCAGCCAGTTGCCGGCCGCCAGCAGTCCCCTCTTTTCCCGTATGGAGAGCAGACGGTAGGTGAGCATGCCCGTGGCCAGGTCCAGCGGGACGGGAAGTTTTGGAAGCCTGAAAGTCGCGAAACCCCGGTCGGGGTGGTGAAACGGAAGTTCCAGCGAGGGCTGGGTTTTCATCAGGCCCGAGGCGCCAATCGTGTCCAGATATTTGAGCAGATTGCGGTAGGAGCCCAGCAGGACGTGCTGGCCGTTGTCCACCTCATCGCCCGTGGCGGGATCGGTGTAGGAATAACACCGTCCCCCCAGCTTCAGGGACTGTTCCAGAAGAGCCACCCGCCCCCCGCGGGCGCTGACGGCGACCGCCGCGGCGAGCCCGCTCAGCCCTCCTCCCACCACCACCGCGTCGTAGATCATCGGGGCAGCAGGGCCCCGGCCAGGCCCTGACGGAGCGCGATGAACAATTGCACCGGCCTGGAGAGCCTGATCGGTCCGCCGAAGACGTCGTACCCCGAACGGGCGATCTTCCGGAGCGTGCCCCGGTATATTCCGGCCATCACCCTGGCGGGGGCCATGTCGGCATTGTCCTCGGGACGAAGCGCGGAGTCCGCCGCCGCGTAATAGCGGGCGGCGCGCGAAGCCTCGAATTCCATGAGTTCTCCGAACCGGGCTGGCCTGGTGAGGGCCAGAATTTCCCCCTCCGGGCAACCGAAACGGACAAGGTCCTCCTGGGGCAGGTAGATCCTCCCGAACGCCGCGTCGGCGGCGACGTCCCTGATGGTGTTGGTCAGCTGCAGGGCGAGTCCGAGGTGACGGGCGTACTCCTCCGTCCGTTCATTCCTCCTTCCGAAGATCCCCAGGCACATCGAGCCCACCGATGAGGCGACGAGGGCGCAGTACACGCTGAGTTCCCCGAAGGTCCGGTATCTCGTCGTGGTGACGTCCATCCCGACGCCGCGGATCAGGTCGAAATAGAGCCCGAACGGGATGGCGTACCGGTCCGACACTGCCGCCAGGCGTGAGAGAAGGGGGTGGTCCGATCGATGATCTTCAGCCAGCTCGAGATCCCTCTTCCACTTTTCCAATCCCCCGAGTTTTTCCTCCGGGGAGGCGTGGTTGTCCACGATGTCGTCTGTCGCCCTGCAGAAATCATACACGGTGCGGAGCGCCTGCCGCCGTTCGGCCGGAAGCAGCCAGAAAGAAAACTGGAAACTCGATCCCGACGGGGCGCTCCCCCTCCGGCCGGTGCCGCTCATGTCAGGTCCCATGCCTTCTTTCTCTTTTTCGGTCGGCCGAAGCGGGAAATGTCTTTCATGAGGAATCCCCTGGCAACAACCATGATTTTTCCGGTCCTGGTGAGCGCCGGCCTCCGGGTGAACACGTCGTAGCCCGATTTTTCAATCTCCCGGAGGATTGACATTCCCCCCAGCCACACGAAGCGCAACTCGAGGAGTATGTCGCGTTCCACCCTGTCGGGAAGGGCCGCCCCGGCGTCGAACAGGTCGCGGGTCATCCCGACCAGGGAGCACATCAGCTCACGGAACCGGTCGTCGACCAGCCCCGCTCTCCATCCCCGCTCCGAATACCCGAAACGCTCCATCTCGTCGGCAGGCAGATACAGCCGGTCCCTCTCCCGGTCCGTTCCCAGGTCCTGCCAGAAATTGGTGAGCTGCAGCGCGGTGCACACGCAGTCGGACATCTTCCCGAGGTCCTCCTCCCGGTGTCCGAAGATGTGCAGGACGATCCTCCCCACCGGGTTGGCCGAACGGGTACAGTAGTCCAGGAGTTCATCCAGCGTCGCGTACCGGCTCTTCACGACGTCCTGCCGGAACGCCGACAGGAGGCTGGTCAGGTACTCTTTGGGTATGCGGTTCTTCCTGACGGTTTCGGCCAGGGCGATAAACACCGGATGATCCGCCTCGCCGTTATAGGCGCCGTCCAGCCGATTCTCCCAGTCGTCGAGAAGCGCAAGACGATCGGCGTCCGGCAGATCCCCCTCGTCCGCAAAGTCGTCGGCGTGTCGGCTGAAGGCGTAGACGGCCTGGATGTATGGTCGTTTTTCCGCGGGCAGGAACAGCGACGCGACGGGAAAATTTTCATAATGGGCCGCGGTCATTTTCGCGCAGTATTCAAATGCCGCGTCGGCGTGACGGGCGTTGTACGGGGAGGGTTCAGGCATCTCACTTCGGACCACGGGCCGGGTCGATACCCGAACCGTCGGCAGGTGAGCCGGATCTGATGAAAACGAAGCGCCCGTCCACCATCGTCGCCAGCACGACGGTGGACAGGATCTCCGGTTCGGGGATCGAGAGAATATCCTCCGAGAGGATGACCAGGTCGGCCAGTTTCCCGGGGGTGAGGGAACCCAGGTCGTGTTCGGTGAAAATGCCGTACGCAGCGTCGATGGTATAGGACCTGAGCGCCTCCTCGCGGGTCATCTTCTGTCCGGGATCGAACCCTCCGGGAGGCGTGCCATCCGGCTGCTGCCGGGTGACCGAACCGTAAAAGCATTTCAGGGGATCGACCGCCTCCACCGGAGTGTCGGTCCCGTTGACGATCACCGCTCCGCCGTCGCGCAGCTTCCTCCAGACGTAGGCGCCTTCGGCGATCCGGGCCTCACCCAGCCTCGAGGCGGCCCATGGCCTGTCCGACGTGCAGTGGATTCCCTGGACGGAGGCGATCACCCCCATCTTTCCGAACCGCGGGATGTCGGCACTGTCGAGGATCTGGGCGTGTTCGATCCTGAACCGCGCACCGACGGCCCGCGACGGGTTTCCGGAGAAGGCCTCCTCGAACGCGTCGAGTACCTCACGGTTCGCCCGGTCGCCGATGGCGTGGACCGAGACCTGGTAACCGGTTTCGAGGGCCCTCTTCGAGATGGCGAGCAGGTCCCCGACCGGGAGGGTTTCCTGGCCGTAATTCCCCGGGTCGTCCGCGTACGGTTCCATCAGCCAGGCGCTGCGCGACCCGAGAGCCCCATCGATGCCCAGCTTGATCGCGCGGACCGTGAGGAATCCTCCCACCGAGCCGGTGTCGGGCGGCGACGCGAACAGCTCCTCCCGCCTGATGTCCTCGCGCCCTCCTACCATGACCCACAACCTCATCTTCGGTGTTCCCTCAGACAATACCCTGCGGTAAAACTCAACATGCAGGCGGTCGGTGCCCGCA
>DATEDB010000324.1:0-2049 GCA_035286625.1 Bacteroidota bacterium | reverse complement strand
CTGCTGATGGGGGCCACCGACCCGAAGAAGGCCGACCGGGGGACGATCCGGGCCGACCTGGCCGACAACGTGGAGCAGAACATCGTACACGGCTCCGATGCCCCCGAGACGGCAGCAACTGAAATAGGCTACTTTTTCAGTGAGTTAGATATCATAAATTAAACCATCGCGGGAAGATGGAATCCGACCCCGCGTCCAGGACGAACGGAGGGGACATGACGACAGAAACGGCAAAGATCCTTTGGTCGAAAATCGACGAGGCGCCCGCGCTGGCGACCTACTCCTTGCTTCCCGTCGTCCAGGCGTTTACGAAAGGGACCGGTATTTCCGTCGAAACGAGGGATATCTCCCTTGCGGGAAGAATCATCTCGAATTTCCCCGAAACCCTGACCGAGAGCCAAAGGATTCCGGATTATCTCGCGCAATTGGGCGCGCTCGCGCTGACACCGGAGGCCAATATCATCAAGCTGCCCAACATCAGCGCTTCCATCCCGCAGCTGATGGCGGCGATCACCGAGTTGCGGGCGCACGGCTATAACCTCCCGGACTATCCCGAAGACCCGAGAACCGACGCGGAAAAAGAGTTGCAGGCAAGATACGCGAAGGTTCTCGGAAGCGCGGTGAACCCGGTGCTTCGGCAGGGAAACTCGGATCGCAGGGCGCCGCTCTCGGTGAAACTGTTTTCAAAAAAGCATCCGCATAAGATGGGGGCATGGGCCAAGGATTCGAAATCCCATGTGGCCCATATGACCGGCGGCGATTTTTACGGCAGCGAGAAATCCGTCACCGTGAAAAAACCGACGGATCTGCGGATCGAGTTCGTCGCCGGCGACGGGAAAACCACCGTCCTGAAAAAGAAGCTGGAACTGCTGGAAGGTGAAGTGATCGACGCGACGGTGATGAATGTCCGCGCATTGCGGAAGTTCTACGTGGAGCAGATCGGGGACGCGATGAAGAGCGGCGTGCTGCTGTCGCTGCACCTCAAGGCCACCATGATGAAAATTTCCGACCCGATCATGTTCGGGCACGCCGTATCCGTCTACTACAAGGACGTTTTCGGGAAACACGCGGCGGTATTGAAGGAGCTGGGCGTGAATCCGAACAACGGCCTGGGCGACCTGTACGCGAAGATCAAGAAGCTGCCCGAGGCGAAACGGGCGGAAATCGAGGCGGACATCCAGGCCGTGTACAAGAACCGGCCGGCGCTCGCGATGGTCGACTCCGACAAGGGGATCACGAACCTGCATGTGCCGAGCGATGTCATCGTCGACGCCTCGATGCCGGTGGTCGTTCGCGACTCGGGGAAAATGTGGGGTTCGGACGGGAAGCTGCACGATACGAAGGCGATGATCCCCGACCGGTGTTACGCGACGACGTATCGGACGATCATCGAGGATTGCATAGAAAACGGAGCGTTCGATCCCGCGACCATCGGATCGGTTCCGAACGTCGGTCTCATGGCCCAGAAGGCGGAGGAGTACGGCTCCCACGACAAGACGTTCCAGGCTCCGGGAAACGGGACGATCCGCGCCGTGGATGCTTCCGGGGCGACGGTGCTGGAGCAGAAGGTGGAGGAAGGGGACATCTTCCGGATGTGCCAGACGAAGGATGCCCCGATCCGGGACTGGGTCAAGCTTGCCGTCAACAGGGCGAGGGCGACCGGGGCGGTCGCCGTGTTCTGGCTGGACAAGAACCGGGCGCACGACGCGCAGATCATCGAAAAGGTGAATAAATATCTGAAGGACCACGATACGAAGGGGCTGGAGTTCCCTATCCTGGATCCGGTCGCGGCGATGAAATTCACGCTGAAAAGGTTCCGGGAGGGGAAGGATACGATCTCCGTAACCGGGAACGCGTTGCGGGATTACCTGACCGACCTGTTTCCGATCATCGAGGTGGGCACCAGCGCGAAAATGCTGTCGATCGTACCTCTCCTGGGGGGCGGCGGGCTCTTCGAGACGGGAGCCGGCGGCTCGGCGCCCAAACATGTCCAGCAGTTCGTGAAAGAAGGGTACTTGCGATGGGATTCGCTTGGCGAATTTTCGGCGT
>DATEDB010000323.1:0-3569 GCA_035286625.1 Bacteroidota bacterium | reverse complement strand
CTCGCTTACGGGCAGCCCGAGCAAAGTGGTCCACAGGGACCTTCCCGAGGACGACCCGAAGGTGCGGCAGCCGGATATCAGCGTGGCCCGCGAACGACTCGGGTGGATCCCCCGCGTGGAACGGCGGGAGGGTCTGGGCCGCACGCTCGACTATTTCCGCACCGCGTTACACCGGGACTCCGCATAACGAACCCCGGAAAACGATATGCAATCCGCGCGCGCGCGCGGACCTTCCTTCTGATTGCGGCGTCTCTGTTGCCTCTTCGCACCTCACCGGCGCAATACACTGACACGGCACGCGGGCAGGTGCCCCCGGACAGCCTCGTGCGCGGACCGCAGGGCGTCAATAAAACCCGGCTCTATATCGTGGGGGGGGCGATGGCCGCCTCGATGATCGGCATCCACCTCTACCAGGAGAGCGGGTGGTGGAAATACAACCGCGCCCCGTTCAATTTCCGGGAGGATCTCGTCTACGGGCTCAGCGTCGACAAGATCGGCCACTTCTACGGAACCGGCCTCTGGGCGTACTCCCTCAGGAAAATTCTCGGCTGGGCTGACCTTCCGGACCGGACCGCCCTGTACTACGGCGCCGCCGGCGCTTTTCTGTTCCAGACCTTCCTGGAGATGGAAGACGGATTTTCCGCCTGGGGGTTCGACCGGGTCGATTTCCTTTCCGACCTGGGGGGCGCCCTCTGGCCCATCGCGCAGGCACACAGCGCCTTTCTGCGGGCCTTCGACCTGAAGTTGAGCTACAAACCCACTTCGCTTCTGCACAAACCGGCCGCGGGCGGGTTCGTCGGCCAGAAACATCTCGTGATGGACGACTACGAAGGCCAGACCTTCTGGCTGGCGCTGAAACCCGCCGATCTCACCGGTGGAAATGCGCTTTCGTTCTGGCCCGGTTTTCTCAACCTCGCCGTCGGGTACGGGGCCCGGGACGTCTCCGGCGTGCCGGGCAGGCCCTATTCGGTCGTCTACGTCGGGTTCGATTACGACATGAAGAAAATCATCCCGCAGACCAGCGCATTCCTCGTGACTTTAAGCGAAGCGCTGAACTTCATCCATTTTCCCGCCCCGGCGGTCCGTCTCAGTCCGACCACGATCGTCTACGGAGTCTATTACTGACGCGGCGGGTCCCGGCCGGATTCTTGCATTTCGTTCCCCCTTTTGATAATATACACCATTAAAAAACCCCGTTTCGCATCCCCGGCGGCAGCACACTGAATATTCACAATCTCTTAATAAGGAAAGGACGGATATGTCATTAAAGACAGGCGATAAACTACCCGATTTCAAGTTGTATGACACTGAACGCAAGGAACGCTCCCTGAGCGAATTCCTCGGCGGAAAAACCATCCTGGCGTTCTTCCCGGGCGCCTTCACCGGCGCGTGCACCAACGAAATGTGCCGGCTGCGCGACGGCATGGCGACGTTCAATTCGCTCAAGGCGAAGGTCGTGGGCATCAGCGTCGATTCCGCCTTCGCGAACAAGGGTTTCGCCGACGCCAACAGGATCACCTACCCGCTCCTCAGCGATTTCAACCGGACGGTGTCCAAACAGGTCGCCGGCCTGTACGACGGTTTCGGGCACATCCCCGGTTATACCGCATCGAAGCGCTCGGTGTTTGTCCTCGACAAATCGGGCGTCGTGAAGTGGATGTGGTCCACGGAAAACCCGGGTACCGAGCCCCCGTATGAAGAAATCGAAAAAGCCCTCAAAAGCTTCTGAAAAAATACGCCCGGCGGCGAAGACCGGGCTCCGGCCGGGCGATACCGCCCCCGATTTTTCGCTGCCGGACGGCACCGGTATGATGGTATCGCTCCGGGACTTCCGGGGGAAAAAGGTTGTCCTGTATTTTTATCCCAGGGACAGCACACCCGGTTGCACCGCCGAGGCGTGCGATTTCAGGGACAACGCGGACCGCATCAGGCGGCTGGGCGCGGTGGTCCTGGGGGTCAGCGCCGACACCGTCATATCCCACGGGAAGTTTTCGGCCGCGCACGCCCTGACGTTCCCGCTCCTGAGCGATGAAAACCGCGAAGCCATAGGGGCGTACGGCGCATGGCATAAAAAATCGTTCATGGGCAGGTCCTTCACGGGAATCGTTCGCTCGACGTTTGTCATCGACGAAAAGGGAAAGATCGTGGAGATCTTTCCGAAGGTGAAGGTCCGGGGCCACGTGGGAGAGGTATTGAACATTTTGAAGGGAGAGACTGAGTCATGATGTACCTGACCCGCCGCGAACATTTCTGCGCGTCCCACAGGCTCTTTAATCCGAAATATTCGGATGAAAAGAATGTCGGGATCTACGGAAAATGCGCATGGCCCAACGGCCACGGCCATAACTACGAACTCGAGGTGACCGTGTCCGGGACGCCGGACGCCGGGACCGGCATGATCATGGATCTGAAACGGCTCGCGGACATCATGGACGCGGAAATCGTGGAGAGGGTGGACCACAGGCATCTGAATCACGACGTCGATTTCCTGAAAAACGTCATCCCGACGGCCGAGAACCTGGCGCTGGTGTTCTGGAAGATCCTTGAAAAGAAGATCCGGCCGGGGAAACTCTATTCAGTCAGAATCTACGAGACCCCCGACAACTACGCCGAATACAGGGGGGAGTGAATGGCCCGTACACCGGATGATGCAATGGAAAAGACGATACACGCGCTGCTGGAGAACCTGGGGGAGGACCCGGGCCGTGAGGGCCTGCTTAAAACTCCGCAGCGGGCGGCCAGGGCCTGGAAGTTCCTGACCTCGGGATACGATCTCACTCCTGCGGAAGTGGTCAAAAGGGCGGTGTTCAGCGAGAAATACGACGAGATGGTGATCGTGAAGGACATCGACTTTTTCAGCCTCTGCGAACACCACCTGCTGCCGTTTTACGGCCGCGCGCACATCGCCTACATCCCGAAGGGGAAGATCGTGGGCCTCAGCAAGCTGCCCCGCATCGTGGAAATCTTCAGCCGCAGGCTCCAGGTGCAGGAGAGGATGACCCAGCAGATCGCCGAAACCCTGTACGGGACGCTCGAACCGGACGGTGTCGCCGTGGTGGTCGAGGCGCGGCACCTCTGCATGATGATGAGGGGGGTCGAAAAGCAGAACTCCCTGGCCACAACGAGCGCCATGCTCGGCTCCTTCAGGGACGACGAAAGGACGCGCGCGGAATTTCTCAACCTCATCGGAAGATCTCTGGTGTGAGGGCGAAGGAGCGGAAACCGGCCCTGACGCCCCCGCCGGTGGTCTGGGTCGTCGGCGCGTCGACGGGGATCGGGAGGGAAATCGCCCGCGCTTTCGCCGCGATCGGGGCCCTCGTCTGCGTCTCGGGCCGCCGCGAACCCCTGCTCACGAAACTGGTCGCCGGGATCGGGCGGCAGGGGGGACGGGCGGTGGCCGTACCGTGCGATATCGCCCATCCGTCGATGGTCGCCGCAGCCTGGCGGACGGTCCGCCGGATCTCCGGTCCGGTCGACGTGCTGGTGAACACCGCGGGGGTGATCGTGTTCAAGACATTTTCCTCCACGACGCTGGACGAGTTCGACGAGATCATCGCCACAAATCTCCT
>DATEDB010000322.1:0-2257 GCA_035286625.1 Bacteroidota bacterium | reverse complement strand
CCCCTGAAAAAATCGACAGTCACACCTGAGACGGTGGTCTCAGTCCCGAGGTCCACCACGGCGTCAAGATCCGGCCCCTGGAAACCCAGCCAGTCCCGCCCGAACCTCTCAACATCCCCCCGGACTCCGTCGACAAGGGTGAACGCCCCCTCGCCCGGGTAATCCGGGTGGGGCGGGGATTTCAATGTGACCGGCCTCCCGGTCGACAGGCTCACGGTGAACCGCTGTGCCAGGACCGGCCCCTGCCTGGAGCCCCCGGAAAAATACCCGGCGCGGATTTCGAGACTGCTGTCGATCCGGACGGGACCGCCGAAAAGATCCGAGACGGGCGTCGGGTCGCTGCCGTCGGCGGTGTACCTGATCTCTCCCGTTTCAAGTGGAGATTCGAGCATGTACACGACACCGCCGCCGTCCTTCGCCCTCCCGACACCCGCCTTCAATTGATAGAAAGACGTCGAGTAGCGCACTCCCAGGGCATCCAGCACTCTGAGATGCCGCACGAGACGCGGCAAAAAACCGTCCCACGAGCGCGACCCGCGCGGACTCCAGAGGACCTCCGAGAGGGCGCTCATCCTCGGCACCGCCATGTATTCGGCCTGCTCCGGCGTGGCGATGTATTCTGTCCAGAGGTTCCCCTGCGCGCCCATAATATAGCCGGCCCCGGCGGCATTCAGTTCTTCCGGGACCGGCTCGTAGGAGTACACTTTTTCGACGGTGGTGAAGCCGCCGATCGCCAGCGGTTCGAACTTCGGGTCGCCCTGGTAATGATCAAAGTAGCAGTGGGAGCCGGGACTCATGACGACCCGGTGGCCCTGCCGGGCCGCCGCGATACCGCCGTCGGTACCCCTCCAGCTCATCACGGCCGCGTTGGGGGCGAGACCTCCCTCGAGGATCTCATCCCATCCGATGATCTGCTTCCCCCTGCCGTTCAGAAACTTTTCGATCCGGCGGATGAACCAGCTCTGGAGCTCGTACTCGTCTGCCAGCCCCTCCTCACTGAGACGCGCCTGGCACCGGGGACACGCCTTCCAGCGCGTCTTGGGGCACTCGTCGCCCCCGATGTGGATGTATGTGCCGGGGAAGAGATCGCATACTTCGTCGAGGACGTTTTCCAGGAAGGCGAACGTGGATTCCGTCGGACAGTAGACATCGTCGTAGACCCCCCACGCTTTTCCGACCTCGAACGGTCCGCCGGTACAGGAGAGTTCCGGATAGCCGGCCAGCGCGGCCAGGGAATGGCCGGGCATCTCGATCTCGGGGACGACCGTCACGTGCCGGGCGGCCGCGTACGCCACGATGCCGCGCACGTCGTCCTGCGTGTAATAACCCCCGTACCTGGCCGAGTCGAACCTCATGTCGCTGTACGGGCCCACCATCGAGCCGTCCCTCCATGCGCCGACCTCCGTCAGCCGCGGGTAACGCCTGATGTCGATCCTCCAGCCCTGGTCATCGGTGAGGTGCCAGTGAAACGTGTTCATTTTGTACATCGCGATGAGGTCGATGTATCGTTTTATGAAGTCCACGGGGAAAAAATGCCGGCAGACATCCAGGTGCATCCCCCTCCACTGGAACTGCGGGGTGTCCAGGATGGCGACGTACGGGATGGTCCATTGGATTGTTGTATCCCGGCCGGGGCGGAAGATTTCAGGGGGTAGGAGTTGCAGCAGGGTCTGCGAACCGTAGAACAGACCCGCCGCGCTGGCCGCCCGAAGATCCACGCCGGAATCGCCGACGTCGAGGCGGTACCCCTCGGTTCCGAGCAGTGAATCGTTGGAGATCGTGAGGCGGATGCTGTTTTTCCGATCGAACGACGGTCCGGCCGTCGACCGGGCGGGCGTTCCCGAGGAGGCCGGGCCTGCGTCGCCCCCCGCCGAGCACACCGGAAGGGGATAGCCGGTAGGGCGCGCCAGAGCATCCCTGAGGTACGCCCCCGTCCCGGATTCCCCGTCACAGACGATGCCGGTGCGCCCGTTCACGATGAACACGCCGTCGCGGACTTCAACGACTGCGGGTCGGGGGATGACGGGAATATTAACTCCGGCCGCGCCGGCCATGCCCGCCGCTCCGGTTTTGTCGGCAGAGCCGTCCGTACCGGCGTTGATGGCGGCGGCTCCGGTGAAAACAAGAAGTCGCACGATGCTCAAAATCTTCATCGGAGATCCTGATATTCCGCCCCGAGGTGGTCGCGTACGTCTGCCACATCTGCAAGACTGGTCAGATCGGGGACGCGTTCCGACACCGGGATGGCGCGCACGGA
>DATEDB010000321.1:0-5948 GCA_035286625.1 Bacteroidota bacterium | reverse complement strand
TGGTAATAGAAATCCAGCTTGTACCTGAACACCCGCGATCCCGCCGGAAATTGCGTCGTCATCTTGTCCCGGAATCCACCGTAGTCATACCTGCCGATTCAGCGCCATCACCCGGCCCGCGATCACCCGGGCGGCTTCGGGACGGCCCAGCGACGCGCTGGCGCGCGACATCGACGCCAGTTTCGCGTCGTCCATCATCATGCTCAGCAGTTCCCCGAGCCTCGCAGGCGCCTCGGCGTCTGCCACAACCAGAGCCGCGCCGCACGATTCCATCGAGCGCGCGTTGAGCGTCTGGTGGCCCGCCGCCGCGCGCGGGTAGGGAACCAGGATCGCGGGTTTTCCCAGGCGCGTCAGCTCGGCGATCGTCGTCGCGCCCGCCCGGCAGACGACAGCGTCGGCGGCCGCGTACGCATAACCCATGTTGTCGATGAACGCTCCGGTCCAGATCCGATTTCGGGGGTATTTCGAGACCGCCGTCCCGATCCGTTCGGCGTCATGCGCGCCCGTCTGCCAGATGATCCGCAACCGCATACCTGATATGGAGTCGAGGTTTGCCAGGACGGCGTCGTTTACCGATACCGCCCCCAGGCTGCCGCCGGACACCAGGACGACCTTCCCGTCCCCGGCCGGGTCCATGTCGAAATATTTCACCGCCGCGGCCCTGTCGACGCCGGAGAGCGCGCTCCTCGTGGGGTTCCCGCTCAGGAACACCTTCGTCCCGGCCGGCAGCCGTTTCATGGTCTCTTCGAATGAGACGTGCACTTCACTCACCCGCGGGGCGAGCATCCTCGTCGTCTCCCCCGGCACGCTGTTCTGCTCGTGTATCAGCGTCGGGATGCCCATCATCGTCGCCGCCATCACCACAGGACCCGAGACGTATCCGCCGGTCCCGACCACCGCCCGCGGTGCGAGCTCCCTCAGGTATGCGCGCGCCCGGATCATCGATACACCGGCCTTGAGCGGGACCAGGAGATTTTTAAGGGACAACCTGCGCTGGAGCCCGCTGATCCATAGCGTTCTGAACTCATATCCTTCCGCCGGCACCACCCTCGATTCGATTTTGCCCTTCGTCCCGATGAAACAGATCCTCGCGCCGGGAGACGCTTTCCTGATTTCCCCGGCGATGGCCAGGGCCGGGTACAGATGCCCGCCGGTCCCGCCGCCCGCGAAAACGTAGCAGTCCGCAGGCACATCAATAGACCTTCCCGACCGCGGATTTCCCGGCGTTCACCGCTCCCACCACCGGGACCTGCGACGCCCGGGGATGCAGGTCGGTCTGCGACGAGATGTTCAACAGGACGCCCACGGCCGCCGCCGAGAGCACCATCGACGATCCTCCGAAACTGACGAACGGCATGGGCAGGCCCGTGGTGGGCAGCAAGCCGAGCGTCACTCCGGCGTTGATCACCGCGTACAGCGTCACGGCGCTCGTGATCGCGATCGCCAGGTTCCGCCCGAACGCGTCGGGGGCGAAGCGCGCGATGCGGTACCCCCTGTGCATGATCAGCAGGAACAGGATCATGAAAAACATCGTCCCCACGAAGCCGTATTCCTCCCCGAGGATCGAGAACACGAAGTCGGTGTGGGCTTCGGGGAGGAACCCGTCGCGCTGACGGCTCTCTCCCGCGCCGACGCCGAAAATGCCGCCCCTGCCGAAGGCGATGATTCCCTGGAAGAGCTGGTACGGTGTGTTCTTGAGACTGAACTCTCCCAGGAGCGAATCCAGGTAGTTCCGCAGCCGGTCTACCCGGTAGGGGGCGGACATCAGGTAGACCCCCAGCAGCGGAACGAGCGATCCGAACGTCAGCACCAGGTGCTTCAGCCGGACGCCGCCGATGTACACCATCGCCACGCTCAGCAGGAAGATCATCGTCCCCATGCTGAAATTCGGCTGTATCAGCACCAGGACGGTGACCAGCCCGATCCAGACCATCATCGGCACGAATCCCCTCCGGAAATCCCGCACCAGTTCCCCTTTCACCGAAAATAGCGTGCAGAGATGGAACAACAGCGCATATTTCGCGAACTCCGATGGCTGGATGCCGAAGTACCCGAAGCGTATCCAGCGCGCGGCCCCTTTCGCCACAACCCCCGCGGCGAATGTCGCCAGAAGAAGCAGCACCGCCGAGACGAGCGCGAGCTTCGTGAGGTTCTGGTAGCGGTGATAATCGATCTTCATGGTGATGAACAACAGCACGATGGCGATCGCCACCTTGACCGTGTGGCTCATCAGCAGCCATTCGCTGTCCTCGTACTTGCGCATCGAAAAGGTCGAACTGGCGCTGTAGACGATCCCGAGGCTCAGCAGCATCAGCGCGAGCAGGGCGACCAGCGTCGCGAAATCGATGTGGTTCCTGACCCTGGGCGTCACTGGATTTCCCATACCGCCTCCTTGAAAACCCTCCCGCGGTGTTCGAAATTGTCGAACCAGTCGAACGAAGCGCAGGCAGGAGAGAGGAGCACGACGTCCCCGGCTGCGGCGGCGGCCGCGGCGGCAGCTACGGCGGCCCGCATCGAATCCGCCCTGGCGACGGGCACGGTGGCGTTGAAATATTTGTCGATCTTGTCTGCCGATTCGCCGATGGCTACGATGGACTTCACGGATTTTTTCACCGGCTCCAGGATTTTGGCGTAGTCGTTCCCCTTGTCCCGCCCGCCGAGGATGAGCACGATGGGTGAATCAAAGGACTGAACGGCGTACCACACCGATTCCACGTTGGTCGCCTTCGAATCGTTCACATATCTCACGCCGGCGGCCTCGCGGACGAACTCCAACCTGTGCTCTACGCCCGTGAATTCCTTCAGCGTCCCGCCTATTCCGGCCGCGGGCGCCCCGGCGAGCGCCCCGGCGAGGGCCGATGCCATCGCGTTGTACAGGTTGTGCGTTCCGGGGATGGCGATGTCCTTCCGTGCGGCGAGGACGGTTTCGCGTCCATCAAGACGCATCGTGATTTTTTCATCCTTCAGCCAGGCGCATTCGGCCGATGATTCGGCGAGCCCGAACGTCACCACGCGCACGCCCGCCGGCGCAAGTTTTTCGACCCTGGCTTTCACCTCGGGGTCGTCGGCGTTATAGACCAGCGCGTCGCCGGGTTTCTGGTTGGCGAAGATCCGGCATTTCGATCTCGCGTATTTCTCAAACGAGCCCCCGTACCGGTTGAGGTGGTCGGGGGTGATGTTCAACAGCACCGAGACAGCCGGGCGGAAACTGTCTGTGTGGTCCAGGTGGAAACTCGATACTTCGAGGACGATGACCGAGTCTGCCCCGGCGCCGTCCACCACCGTCGAAAAGGCCGTGCCGATATTCCCGGCCATGACCGCCGTGACGCCGGCGTCGGCGAGGATCCTGCCTGAGAGCGTGACCGTTGTGGTTTTGCCGTTCGTCCCGGTGACGCCGAGGATTTTCGCAACGCAGAACCACGAGGCCATCTCGAGCTCGCTCACCACGCCGATCCCCCTCAGGGCCGCCTCGCGGATGGCCGGCGCGTCCGAGGGGACGCCCGGGCTGATGACGATCAGGTCGGTGTCGTAAATCCGCTCGGTGTGGCCGCCCGCCTCGAACGCGATCCCGAGCTTCTTGAGCTCGATGAAATTCGATGTGAGCGGACCCGCCGGAGACTGGTCGCTCACGAAGACATCCGCGCCGTGGGCCTGCAGCAGGCGCGCTGCCCCCAGGCCGCTCCTGGCCGCGCCGATGATCGTAATTTTTTTGCCCCTGATTTCAGACGGTTCCATGTTGAGTGTTTCCGCTTCGAATGACGGTCCGAACCCCATGCCTACCTCACCTTGAACGTGGCGAGACTCAGGATCATGAGGAGTACCGCGGCGATGTAAAACCGCGTGACGATTTTCGGCTCGGGAACGCCCTCGAGCTCGAAATGATGGTGGAGGGGCGCCATCCTGAAGATCCGCCGCCCCTGCCCGTAACGCTTCTTCGTGTACTTGAACCAGAACCGCTGGATGATCACCGACAGTGTTTCCACAAGGAAGATCCCGCCGAGGGTGGGCAACAGCAGTTCTTTTTTCATGAGCACGCACAGGGCGCCGATGGCCCCGCCGAGGGCGAGGGAACCGGTGTCCCCCATGAACACCTGGGCCGGGTAGGAGTTATACCAGAGAAACCCGAGCGACGCCCCCACCAGCGCCGCGCAGTAGATGCTCAGCTCCCCGTTCCCGCGCAGGAACGGGATCGTGAGGTACTGGCTGAGTTCCGCGTGTCCCGAGACGTACGATATCACCGCCAGGGTGAGCGCGACGATCCCGACCGTCCCCGCGGCGAGGCCGTCGAGGCCGTCGGTCAGGTTCACCGCGTTGCTCGTGGCCGAGATGACCAGGATGACGATCGGGATGTAGAACATTCCGAAGTTGACCTCGGTGTTTTTCAAAAATGGGACCGTCGTGGAAGACGCGTACCTGACCAGAGTCGAATCCAACGCGCCCGGATAGAAATAGATCGCCCCCCCCACCACCAGCCCGGCGATGATCTGCCCCACGATTTTATACTTCCCGATCAGCCCCTTCGGTTTTTTCTTGACGACTTTCAGGTAGTCGTCGAGGAACCCGACGGCGCCCAGCCACACGGTGGTGAAGAGAATCAGGAGAACGTACCCGTTCCTGATGTCCGCCCAGAGGACCGCGGGGATCACCGTCGCCGCCAGGACGATGAGGCCCCCCATCGTTGGAGTGCCCGCCTTCGAGAGATGGGTTTTCGGCGCCTCGAGCTTGGCCGACTCCCCGACCTGGTGCTCCCGCAGGAAACGGATGACCTTCGGCCCCAGCCAGAACGCGATCAACAGCGCCGTGACCGCGGCGGCCCCCGCCCGGAAGGTGATGAACCGGAAAACGCCGAACCCCGGCGGGTGCAGCTCCTGGCGGATGGCCTCCATGATATAATAGAGCATTACTTCACTTTCCTGTAGATGCGCCATTCTGTATGGGTCGAATCGCTGCCGGCCGCCCTCTGTTCGGTAGAGATTTCCAGTGTTTTCGGATCCAGCAGTCTCCAGACGTCATGCTGCAGCAATTCAGCGGGCGGCCTCCCGGGAGGGTGCAGCAGGATCCTGGTGTCCATGAGGATCCGGTTTTTATCCTTCGACCACCGGCAGGCGGACCATCTCTCCGATCCGCGGAGGCTGTCCTTCCTGTACGTTTCCTTCCCGTTGAGGACGTAAACGAACGGCGGGAAATCGACATCCTGCCCGGCGCCCTTCATGTGTGTGTTCACCGTCACGGTGTCATGATTCTGTGCGATGTTCAGGGTGTACGATTCGACCTTGCTGAACGATGGTGGAAGGCTCCCGCTTTTTTTCAGGTCAAGATCCCACTTCCCCGCGACATCCAGCCTTCTGCCCTGGAAAAACAACAGCAAAGGCGCGATCAGTATGATCCACGAAATCCTTTTCATGCCGCGCTCCCCAGATGTCCTGCAAGCGCCCCGGCCACTTCCTCCATTTTCATTCCCCTCGAACCCTTCACCAGCACGACGTCGCCCCTGCTCACGATTTTCCGCAATTCGCGGGAGAGCCGTTTTTTGTCAGTGAAATGCCGGCCCCGTTTTGCGCCCCTGCGGTACCATCCGGCGAGCCGGCCATATGTCAAAACGTCCGTGAACCCGAACCGCGCGATTGCCCTGCCGATCCGCTCGTGCTCGCGTGCGGAGTTCTTCCCGAGTTCCAGCATGTCGGCCAGGACCACGACGCGTTTTCCCCTCCCCGAAAAGAGGCTGAGCGTTTCGAGGGCCGACACCACCGACTCCGGGTTCGCGTTGTATGTGTCGTTCAGTATCGTCACCCCTCCGGCCCTCAGCACTTCCATCCTCCTGCCCACGGCGCGGAACCGCCCGAGCGCGCGGCGGAGAGACGCCCGGGACACGCCGAACGCCAGTCCCACCGCCGCCGCCGCGAGTCCGTTCGACGCGTTGTGCGGCCCGGGCACCGGCATATCGACCG
>DATEDB010000320.1:0-2258 GCA_035286625.1 Bacteroidota bacterium | reverse complement strand
AGTATGAGCGCGACCCGGGGGAAGCCCTGCGTCTCCTCGGGAAAGGGAACCGGCAGGCGGCTTTTTTCATGAGAGCGATGCCTCTGGAGGACGTCAGGATCGTGGCCGAGGCCGGTCTGACCCTGCCGCAGAAATCCACGTATTTTTATCCCAAGCTTCTCTCCGGCCTCGTGAACTACGTCTTCGACGGGGAGGACCGGTGGTGAAATCCGAACGACTCCCGGTCGTCGCCGGTTTCGCGACCATCTCGATCGTCTGGGGGTCCACCTGGCTGGCGATCAAAATCGGCCTCGGGAGCATCACCCCGGTGTTCGGCGTGGCGCTGAGGTTCACGCTGGCCGCGGCGATCCTCGCGGTGGTGATGCGTCTCCGGGGCCAGCGGCTGATCTTCGACAGGGACACCACTCCGGTGTACGTGTTGCTCGGGGTCTTCTCCTTCAGTTTTCCCTTCGTCCTGGTCTACTGGGGAGAACAGTACGTCTCATCGGGCCTCGCCTCGATCCTTTTTGCCACGTATCCGTTCGTCGTCGCCCTGTTGTCGCATTTTCTCCTCGCCGGAGAAAGACTCACGCCATATAAAATCGCCGGTACGCTGATCGGGTTTTCGGGCATCCTGGTGATTTTCTGGAGCGACCTCACATCCGGCTCCGGCGGGTACCCCGGGATGGCCGCGATCGTTCTCAGCACCGTCCTGCAGGGCTTCTCGCTCGTGATGGTCAAGAAAAAAGGGAAACACATCCCGCCGGTCCAGATGACCCTGGGCGGGATGATGTGCGCGGTGGTCATTCTGTATGTCCTGGCGTTCACCCTCGAAGATATTTCCACGCTCAGGTTCGACGCGGCGGGCCTCGGCTCAATTCTGTATCTGGGGACGTTCGGCTCGGTCGTGACCTTCGTGGTCCATTACTGGTTGTTGCAGAGGGTTGAGGCGCTGTTCCTGTCCCTGACCGCGCTGATCACCCCGATCCTCGCGGTGATCCTCGGTGTGATCCTTCTTGACGAGGTCCTGGGCGGGCGCGTCGTCACCGGCGCGACGATGGTGCTGTTCGGTATCCTCACAGCCAACGGGCGGGATCTCCTCAGGGAGGCCCGGCGGCACACACTGCATTTTTTCGCCGGCCCCCCGGCGGAATCGAAATCTTCACGAACGGAGTGGTTATGAAGACACAACTCGTTCACGTCGGTATCGCGGTAAAATCCCTCGCCGCGTCGGTGCCCGTCTACTCGGCGCTCTTTCCCCAAGACAGGGTCGGCATCGAGGAGGTGCCGGACCAGGGCGTGCGCGTCGCATTTTTCAGGACGGGGAGCTGTTCGCTGGAACTCACCGAGGCGACAGAGGACACCTCCCCGATCAGAAAATTCATTGATAAAAGGGGGGAAGGGGTGCATCACCTCTCCTTCGAGGTCCCCGACATCGGCGCGGAGCTCGGACGATTACAGGCGGCCGGTTTCAGGCTCATCGACGAAAAGCCGAGGATCGGGGCGGGGGGATGCCTCGTCGTGTTCATCCATCCCTCGTCGACCAACGGTGTGCTGATCGAGCTTTCGCAGAAACCCGGGGACGCATAGCATGCCCGCCGAAGACATCCGTGCGAGACTTTCTTTGCTCCCGGACAGTCCCGGCGTGTACCAGTTCATCTCCGGGACGGGGGAGGTCCTGTATATCGGGAAGGCCGTCAACCTGCGAAGCAGGGTGCGTCACTACTTCCAGAGCGGGGTCGAGAAAAATCCTCGTCTCAGGGCCATGACGTCGAAGATCGCCGATCTCGAGGTCATCGTCACCGACTCGGAGGTGGAGGCGCTGATCCTCGAAACCACGCTCATCAAGCAGCGCAGGCCCCGGTACAACGTCGACCTCAAGGACGATAAATCCTACCCGTACATCGTCATCACCAACGAACCCTATCCCAGGGTGTTCGCCACCCGGCGCGTCGTCAGGGACGGCTCGAAATATTTCGGGCCGTTCACCGACGTCAAAAGCATGCATTCCTCGCTGAAAATGATCCGGGACATTTACAAGGTGCGCAGCTGCAATTTCAGCATCGACGGGGAGGTGATCCGGAAAAAAAAGATCAGGGTCTGCCTCGACTACCATATCGGGAAATGCGAGGGGCCCTGTGAAGGCCTGGTGGACCGGGTGCGGTACGGGGCGATGATCGGCGAGGTGGAGCAGCTCCTGCGCGGAAGGACAGCCTCCCTGGTCAACCGTCTGCGCACGGAGATGGAGCGGGCCTCCCTGCGGCAGGGCTACGAGGAAG
>DATEDB010000319.1:0-5115 GCA_035286625.1 Bacteroidota bacterium | reverse complement strand
GAGCATCCTCTGGGAGTGGCTGCATAAAGACGGAAAATTCACCGCCGACGACGCCGCCACGGGGGTGAGGTCGGGAGACAGGTTGAGTGCGGACCTCTTCGGGCACCTGCTGGAGGAGGAGTACGGGAAATTGCTCCGCGCCAAAAATAAAGACGTGCACGACGATTCGAAAACAACGACCCTCCCGATCGCCCGCGAAATCGTCCGGACCTACGTGGCGGAGGGCGCGAAAATTCCCTGGTACATCGATCTGTTGAATATCAACCTGAACAATCGTGACCTGGACCTCGCAAGGAAGAGGATACTGCTCTACCTCGAGGCGTTCAGGAAAGACGGCACGAGGATCACGGAAAACCTCGACTTTCAATCATGCGGTAAGGGATAATCTTCCACCGGTGTTCTTATGGACAAACACGCACACGACAATCTCTCACGGGAAATCGCAGAAATACAGCGATGGTTCGACACCCCCCGCTTCCGGGGAATCACGCGGCTGTATACCGCACGACAGGTGGCCGAACAGCGCGGTTCGATCGGGCAGTCGTACCCGGTCGCCGCGGCGGCGGCCGCCGCCTTCGATGAACGCCTGAGGGAACTCTTCGGGAAGAAGATGCAGATCACGACCTTCGGACCATACTCGCCCGGGCAGGCGGTGGCCATCAAGCGGATGGGCATCGAGGGCATCTACCTCGGCGGGTGGGCCACCTCGGCGAAGGGTTCTCTCACCGAAGACCCCGGACCTGACCTGGCGAGCTATCCGTTGAGCCAGGTGCCCGACGAGGCGGCCTCGCTGGTGCGCGCGCTTCTGTCGGCCGATAAAAATCAACGCTACGCCCGTTCGCGGATGAGTCCTGAAGAACTTGCCGCGACGCCGGAGGTGGACTACCGGCCTTTCATCATCGCCGACGCCGACACGGGCCACGGCGGCGAGGCCCACGTCCGGAACCTCGTCAGGAGGTTCGTGGAAGCCGGGGTACCCGGGTATCATATCGAAGACCAGAAGCCGGGAGTGAAAAAATGCGGACACCAGGCGGGGAAAGTCCTGGTGTCCTCCGACGAGCAGATCAAGCGCCTGAATTCTGCGCGCTTCCAGCTGGACATCATGGGGGTCCCAGGCATCATCGTGGCCCGCACCGACGCCGAGGCCGCGACCTTCATCGACATGCGGGGGGACGAACGCGACCACCCCTTCCTCCTCGGCGCGACCGACCCCGATCTGCCCAGCTATAAAAGCGCATACCTGGCGGTCATCCGGAAATTTTACGACGCCGGCATCGGTGAGCTGAACGGGCACCTGCTGTACCGGATCTCCGAAGCCGCCTACCTCAGCGCGTTCGCCTGGCTCGCCCGGGCCGGCCTGAACACCCTGATCGACGGGCAGATCGCCGCGGCGAAGCGGTCGATGTCCTCCGACGGAGGGAATATCGACGGGGTGGGGAAGGCTCTGGACGCGGTGATCAACAGGTTCCTGGACGTGTGGCAGATGGAGGCCGGACTGAAGACGTACGGCGAGGCGGTCACCGACGCGATGAAAGCCGGTATCGACGAGGGCACCGAGTGGGAGATGACGGTCGCGCAGTGGAGGGAGTTCGCCCGCAGCGCCTCCCTTGAAGAGGCACGGGAGAAAGCCGCCACGATGGGCGTCAGGATCAGCTGGGATTGCGACCTCGCCCGTACGCCGGAAGGGTACTACCAGGTCCGGGGCGGGATCGACTACGCCATCGCGAAATCGCTGGCGGTGGCCCCATTTTCTGATCTCATCTGGATGGAAACGAAAACCGCGAACCTCGACGACGCCAGAGAGTTCGCCGGGGCCATCCACGCCTCGTTTCCCGATAAAATGCTCGCCTACAATCTTTCCCCCTCCTTCAACTGGGACACCACAGGCATGAGCGACGACGAGATGAAGAAATTTCCGGAAGAACTGGGCAGGCTCGGGTACGTGTTCAATTTCATCACGTACGGGGGGCACCAGATCGACGGCCTGGCGGGGGAGGAATTCTCCACCGCGCTCAAAGAAGACGGGATGCTGGCCCTGGCCCGGCTGCAGCGGAAATTCCGCCTCCTGAATTCGCCCTATAAAACCCCCCAGACACACGTGGGCGGACCCCGTTCGGACGCCGCGCTGATGGCCTCCACCGGAAGGACGGCCACCACCAAGGCGATGGGGAAGGGGTCGACACAGTATCAGCACCTGGTCCAGACCGAGGTTCCGCCGAAGGTCCTGGAAGACTGGCTCAGGGCCTGGTCGAAATATAACGGGATTCCCGCCGGCCTGCGGGTCCGGCTGCGCCCCCATACCGCCGGATCGGACCTTCTCTCGCTCAACGTGATGGACGAATCGGGAAAGGTGATCGCGGACGTCATCTTTACGCCCATCCAGGACCGCCGGAACAGGACGTTCCTTTCGATACGGGACCAGAACAACTTCAGGAAGGAATACCGGCAGAAGCGGCTCATGACGCTGATGAACGTCTTCCTCATCCACCGTTACCGGGCCGTGTCGGTGCATTACGTGACGCCGACCGAGGACAACCTGAGGCAGGCCGAGGGGACGAAGACCCTCGGCATCTACTCGCAGGTGAACACCGAAGTCGGCGACATCATCGTCGCCACGGTGGACGGGAAGTACATGAAAGCCCTGCTGGGGAAGGACGGCGCCACGCTGAAAAAACTCATCGAGAAGGAGGGATAAAAAAGCCCGGCCGAACCGGCCGGGCTTTCGTTGTCCGGGTACCGCGGGAAGCGGCCTGCAGCTATTTCATCACCACCATTTTCTTCACCATCGAGAAACTCCTCGGAGCTTCCCCGTCCTCGGGATCTCCGAGTGTCTTTGCCGCCATCCGATAGAAATAAATTCCCGAACTGAGATTCGACGCGTCGATCGCGATCTCCTGGGGGCCGTCCTCCTGGAGTTCGTTGTCGACCAGCCTCGCCACGACCTGTCCCAGCATGTTGTAGATCGTCACAGTGACGGTGCTGGCTTCCGGCAGGAAGTACTCGACGGTGGTCGTCGGGTTGAACGGGTTCGGGTAGTTCTGCGAAAGTTCGAACTCCTCCGGAACGTCCGCCCAGATCTCTTCGTGTGCGATCCGCGGCCGCATGGCCGTGGAGGTGTCGAGCCGCAGATACGCCACCTCGCCGATGCTCCCCACCCCTGAGAACATGAGCCCGGTTGAGAAGCTGGTGGTGTCGATCGGACCGGAGAACGACCCGTTGATTCTCCTGACGCGATCGAGCAGGGTATCAACGTCGAGCCCGGCCCATTCCGGGATCATCGAACAGGAGGGGAAGAAGGCGGTGTCCGAGAACGACGACATGTACTTATCGAGCCATCCGGAGATCTCCCGGACGGACATGCCGTTGAGCGGAAGCGCGCCGCCGGTCCCCTCGTCGTAGATCAGGTCGCCGAAACCCGGCGGCAGGTTGAGGTTGTCACTGCCGCGGACGTTGACTTTCAGCGTGATGGCCTCCCCGAACAGCATATTATTGTGCTGCTTGGGCATGAGGTATCTTCTCTGGCGGCTGATCGGCCGCTGGGATATTCCCTCGAACCGGTCGAGGCAGCGCGGCGTCCCGAGATGCAGCCTGTCGCCCCGCTCAACCATCGACCTGAGGACCGCCTTGTAGGTGTTGTGGAGCACCGTGTGCGCCCCGCCGAGGCCGACGCGCAGGCCCGGACCGACGACCTGGATAAGGTTGATGGTGTTGGGCATCGGGTAGCGGAGGACGTTCAACAGGAACGTCGTCCCCAAATTGTTCATCCCCCGGACAAGGTCGGACCTCGTCCAGTACCATTTCCGGACGTTCTGCGGGATCGGTTTTTTCCCGAAACCCGACACGATCAGCGTTTCGCCGACCGCCATGGGCGTGGCGAGGGTGAAAACGGCGATCTTGTTCTTTCCGCCCAGCTGGAGGATGCCCGGCCTGCTCACGGTGGGGGAATCCAGGACCGCGATCGTGAACTTCATATAAATCTCGCCGACCGAAGTGGTCTCGGCGTTCACGAACATGGCCGAAAACTGCACCTTGTCAGGATGTAATTTTACCGGTTTTGTCTTGTTCCTCCGGTCCTTCCCGAACGCAAGACTGTCGTAAGTGAACGTCCGGAATGTCGTCGAGAACGAACTGTCCGACGTGTTGCCGAAAGTGATCCCCGCAAGATTCTGCTCGGGGCCCAGGAAGAATCCGTGCGTGCCCAGATTCGGCGGGTGGGTCTGCCGCCAGAACGGCCTCCACGATTCGCTCACGGTGTAGTCGCCCGGCCAGAGGCCGCTGAACGTATAATCCCCGTTCACGTCGGTGTACACGGTCGATGTGGCCTTGCCGGCCATGTTGATCTTCCAGTTTGCGATGCCCGGCTCGCCCAGGTCCCGCGCCCCGTTGTCGTTCAGGTCGTTCCACTTCGATCCGCTGATCGCACTGGGGACGATCTCGTAATTCCCGAAATTGATCGAATCGACGTACATGCCGGACGACAGCAGGAGGCTGTAGCTCGTCTCGGGCAGGGCCGGCAACGACGGCCACCAGCCATCCTGCCTGATCTCCTTCACGCTGTACACCCCGGGCGGCAGGCCGACGAAGCCGTAATATCCGCTGTCGTCGGTCGTGCGGTACCGGCTCTTGGTTCCGCCGAGGTACATCTCGAAGCCGGGCACGCCCGATTCGTGGAGGTCGGGCGCCCTGTTGCGGTTGACGTCGTTGAATTTCCGTCCGAAAATCGAATTCACCGAGTCGGAGTAATAATTCCCGAAGTCCCTGAGGGTCACGGTGGTGTTGAGATCAGGGATCGTGACCGTCCAGCGTTCGTTGGGCGGATAGGTCTGGACCCAGAAATTCTTATCCTTCTCCCTCACGATATACGTCCCGGGTTCGAAAACCGGGAGGCCGTACTCTCCGAGGGAGTCGGTGACGTCGTACCGGATCCTGATGTTATTGGTGTCGGCAATCGTGATCCTCCAGTCGCCGAGCAGGGTGTCCCCGCCGTCGCGGAAACCGTTCCTGTTCAGATCGTGGAACTTTGAGCCGTAAATCCAGCTCGCCTGCCGCCAGTTTCCGAAATGGACGTCGTCGGCGACCGTATCGGCTGTTATCATCGAAACGAACCAGGTCCCC
>DATEDB010000318.1:0-5222 GCA_035286625.1 Bacteroidota bacterium | reverse complement strand
AAGAGTAATCCTGAAACTATCGCGGCAAATTTGAGCGGGAGAGTTTTCATTATCGAAAATATTCGTTGAGGATATATAGAACAATCATTCAGTGGAAATGATTCGCCAGGATCCATCGCGGTCCATGGCAATCCCGCATCGGATAACCTGCCCCGGGAGGACCCCCGCGAAGGCAAGCAGGCGCCCGTCGTTACGGTTCGCCGGGCCGGTGGTCGACCCCGAAGATCCCGGATACATCGGCCAAAGATTCAGAACCCGGCCCGCATCGGCCATGTTCTGAGACCCCCCCGCAGGAGGGGCGCCGGGGGCGGAGGACGGGGTGATTTCGCAGGTCCAACGGAGACACCTGCAACAGGAAATGCCCGCTTTGATACATGCGACGGCGACCATCGCCGCCACAAGGAGGATTCGATTCCACATGGTATAAATATGCGGACATATGCGCGGAAAATCAAGGAGTACCTTTTCGGTCGGGGGTTGCACAACTGTGGGATAAACCCTATCTTATTGACGAAAATCGCTGCATCGGAGGCATCACAACCCGGACTGCAATCCACTCAATGAAGATACCGATCGATCGAAGTACGGCACTATTCGGCGGGCGGCCCCAACGGTGGCTGGTGGCGATCATGCTCCTGCAGATCGTTCCGTTCCTCCCCTCGCGGGCGCAGGATTCCAGGGAAAATGCCGATTTCAATCTCGCGATCAACCTTTTCAACGACAGGATGTATGACCTGGCCTCCCAGCAGTTCAAACAATTCATCGCCGCCTATCCCAATACCTCCCAGGGGATCGAAGCGCGCTTCTACCTTGGCCAGGTCCAGATGCAGCTCAAGCAGTACGACGATGCCAGGACGACATTTCAGAACTTCGCTCTTTCTTATGTCGAACACCCGCGCGCGCCCGAAGCCTGGCTCAACGTGGGACACGCTTTTCATTCCCTCGGAAACGACCGTGAAGCCGCCCTCGCGTTCGAGAGGGTGAAGGTCTTTCATCCGAACAGTCCCGTGATACCCGAGGCGCTCCTGAAAGCCGGGGAAATGCACCGGAACCTGGGCGAACGCGATGCGGCAAAACAGGTCTTGCGCAACCTCATCCAATCGTACCCCGACAGCAGGCAGGTGGTGTCCGCGAGGCTCATGATCGGGGAGCTCTATGCCGAGGAGGGGCAGATCGACCTGGCCGAGGACGAAGCGCGGCGCGTGAGCTCGGGCGACGCTCCCCCGGCGGTCAGGGCCGCGGCGCTCTATTCCATCGCGAAGTTCCAAGCCGAAGCCTGCCTGTTTTCGAACGCCGAGTCGACCCTCAGCGACCTGCTGCGGAATTACGGCGCCTCCGAGGTCGCTCTGGTGGCCACCGTCGATCTCGGAAAAATCGAGGTCCGGACGGGACTCGCCAAACAGGCGGCAAACCGGCTCCAGGCCGTCGCCTCCCGCAAGGGAGTGGACGATTCCCTCAGGGTGGAGGCGCTCTTCTCGCTGGGACGGGCCCGGTCCGATCTGAAACAATTGTCCGAGGCGCTCGAATCGTGGGAGAAGATCTTCTCCGGGACGCCGTCGCATCACCTCGCGGTACCCGCTCGGCTCATGGCAGCCAGGGCATCCATCGCCGGAAAGAACTTCAAGCGGGCGATCGACCTGCTGGCGGCCGTTCCCCCGTCCGCCGGGACGACCATCCGCTCCACGGCCCTGCTCCTCTCCGCCGAGGCCTCGACGGGACTCAAACGCCCGGAGGAGGCCCTGCGGTACCTGAAAATCCTGGGTTCGGACTACCCGGACGACGGGCGGATCCCCCCCGCGCTTTTCACATTGGGGGTCACATACCGGGACAATCTGGGCAACAGCAAGAACGCGCTCAGAATCTTCGAGCAGATCATCGAACAGTACCCCGGTTCCGCGCTGGCCGACGACGCGCTGTTCGCGGCGGCCGGATGCGAGGAATCCCTGGGTGACGACCGCGAGGCGGTGTCCCACTACGCGGACCTGCGGGCACGGTTCCCCGCGAGCGACCGGTTCGACGAGGCCGGGAAAAGGATGGATTTCCTGGAGAGCCACAAAATCAAGAACCGCGACGTCGGGATCGGGAAACTGGCTCAACTCCTCGGGGGGGTGCTCTCTGAAAAACCCACACCCATGCTCGCCTACCAGCTCGGCGAAATCTATTTCCAGGACCTGAAGGATTACGAGAACGCCGCGAAGCAGTTCGAAAACGCCCTCAGGGGCGGCCTGGGGGCCGACGAGACCGTCATGGCCACGTTCATGAGGGCGCGATCGTTCCATCTCCTTTCTGAAACCGATTCGGCCGCGGCCGCCACGGCCGCCGAGCTCTACGCCGTGTTCATCGCGAAGTACCCGTCCAGCGGGTGGACAGCGGATGCGGTGTTTTTCTCCATCGTGCTTGCCCTGGAGGGCGGCCAGTACGAAACGGCAATGAACAGGGGCGCCAAATTCCTGAGGGAGTACCCCGACTCGCCCCACGCCGAACAGGTGATCATATCCCTCGGGAACATGGCTCTCGGCCACGATCAGCCGGCGGAGGCGGCACGGTACTTCAGGATGATCGCCGGGACGAAATCCCCCAGACACGACGAGACGGTCTACGGCCTCGGGCGCGCTCTGGCCGCGAAAAACCAGAAGGATTCCGCCGCGGTGTTGTGGAAAACGGTCGTGGCATCCGGTGTCAACCCCCGGTTCACGGCGCTGGCCACCTCGGACCTCGCCGCCTACGACGTGGAGCTGAAAAAATACGGGGAAGCCGCGGACCTGATGAAGACCCTGGCGTCGGACTACGGATATTCGACGTTCGGCGAGAAGGCGCGGCGCGACCTCCCGGGCGTGCTCGCTCTCGCGGGGTCGTACGGGGGTGTGATCACGCTGCTCTCCGGACTGTCGCCGGCGGCGGACAGCTCACGGGACGGGATGATCGACGTCGCGGACCTCTCGGACCTGCTGACCCTTGCCCGCGCCTACGACCGGACGGGCAACAAGGAACAGGCCCTCGCGTGCTATCACCGGTACCTGCGTTCCGGCGGACTCGCGGACCCGGGTGTGAGCGAAGCCTATTACGCCCTCGGCAACCTGGCCCGCGAACAGGGAAGGACCCGGGCGGCGTCGGCCTATTTCGGTGAGGCCTCGGCCAGGGGGGCGTCCGGGGCGGTCTCGGCCGATATCGCGGAACTCCTCTTCGGCGCCGAACAGTACGCCGAAGCCGCAAAACAGTTCCGGTCGATCGCCGATTCCGCGAATGATCCCGGCAGCCGCAGGCAGGCGAACGCGCGGCTGATCGTTTCCACGCTGAGGCTCGACCGAATAAAAGAATCGGACAACCTCGTCGCCGCATTCGAAAAAAAGTTCGGCAAACAGGACAGTTTCCGCGCGGAGTTCGGGTACGAGAAGGCGATGGCCTGGTTCCGAGCGAAGGACTACACACGGGCGAGAGACCTGTTCGAAAAGGTGAAGGACGATTTCGGGGACACGCCCCAGGCGCCCTGGGCCGGTTTTTACGTCGCCAAGATCACCGAGATCACCGGCAGCCCTGAGAAGGCGGTGAAGGGGTACCTGGAAGTCGTCAAGAAATACCCCGCCTCGGACGTAAAACCCCGGGCTCTCCTGTCGATCGGGAATTTCAACTTCAACGCCGAAAAATACGAGGAAGCGATCGGCTATTACCGGCAGATCACCGCCAGCCCCGAGACCGCGGGCGACATCCTCCCTTTCGCCATGACGAACCTCACCGAGGCGTACGAGTCGGTGAAACTCTACGATAACGCGCTCCAGACCGCGCGCGATTTCATCGCCAGGTTTCCCAACGACCCGTCCGTGATCGGCAGGAAGATCAAGGTGGGGACTCTCTACACGAAGATCGGGTATTACGACCAGGCCATTTTCCAGTTCCAGGCTCTTCTGTCGGAAGCGGGAAGCTCCGTCGAGGCGGAACTCCGGTATGACATCGGCGAGGCCTACTACTACAAGGGGGATTACCAGCAGGCCATTCTTGAATTCCTGCGGGTCCCCTACCTCGCGCAGGGTGGCGGGACGGTCGATTGGACGGCAACCTCCTTCTACATGGCGGGCCAGTCATACGAAAAAATGATGAAGTTCGACGAGGCGATCGGGATGTACCAGCAGGTCATCGACAGACCCGGGATCGATCCCACGTTCAAAGCCGCCGCGCGGAAAGAGATCGACCGCGTGAAACTGCTCAACAAGAAAGGCTCGGACTGAGCGTGCTCGAGAAGGAAACAGAGCGCATTATCGGCGTCGTCGGCCAGCGGAGCATCGGTACCGCCGCGTCGGTCGCCCTCAAGGACATCCTCGCCTCCGATGTCCCGCAGACCGTCAAGAGCTTTTTCCGGTCGGACGTCGAGGCCATGCTGTACGAGGAGCACCGCGCCGCCGTGAAACGGACGCGGTTCAACCTGAACCACCCGGACGTGAGGAGCGCGCAGTCACAGCTTCACTCGGCAATGGTCCTCCATTTCACGTTCGCCCGGAGGGAATACCTTGACCGGCTGGGCGACGCGGTCCACCTCCTGGCGAATTACCTTGTGCGCCCGCAGTGGACGCTGGCCGGCGTGGTCTTCGAGAAGGATCGCACCGTCACCCTGGAGGCCCTCCGGCGGCTGCTGTTGTACTTTTCGCCGTACGATTACATGAGGGACGTCCTCTTCCGGTACTCCGAGGACAGGAAGGTTTCCGTGTTCACCAGGGATGAATTCGCCGCGATCCTCTGGAAGATCGACAGCGCCTATGTGAAGCGGAAATCGGGGCTCGACCTGGCCAACACCCTCCTCCCGCTCTACGAGTTTTTCGACTATCCCCGCAACACGGGGAAAAATTCCATGCCCGTGAAGGCCCTCATACGGTATTTCGAAGACAAGGGCCTGACCGACGTCCAGACGCGCCTGGAGGGAGAGATGGCGCAGGGCCTCGGCGAACTTCCCCTCTCGTCGCTGGCCGACATCCTCGAAGATGTCCGCCGGACAACCGGCCAGTTCGACGTCGAACGGACCGGGCCCAGACCCCCCGAAACGCATTCCCCGCCGGCAATCGTTCCGTCGCCGGCCCACGGCGACGGCCTGGTCCCGGCCGGACCGGACGCAGCTTCCGGATACGGGGGCAGATTGTCCCTTACCGATCTGATCACGGCGATCGCCGACCACGAGAAGCGGAAATTCATCAGGAGAATCTTCCGCCAGGACGAAGAAAAATTCAACGAGGCGG
>DATEDB010000317.1:0-3446 GCA_035286625.1 Bacteroidota bacterium | reverse complement strand
CAGCTCCCTCGAGACGCGGTAGGCATGCGGCACCGAGAGGGTCACCGCTCCGCCGCGGCGTTCCGGGTCGGAAGGGCTGAGCATGGTGAAACCGAGCCGTGCGGACGTCTCCGCGATCAGGGCGGTCTGGCGCATGGACTTGGCGCGGATGTTTCCGATACCCACCCGTCCGATGATCCGCGGCCCGGCCGTCATGGCATAGAGGGCGGTCACCGCCGGTGTCCCGGTGAGCATCCGCGCGGCCCCGGGCGCGTACCGCATGCGGGTTTCGAAGGCGAACGGCGCGCGGTGCGCCGCCCATCCCGTCACCTTCGGCTCCATCGATTTCAAAAGCGAGGGGCGTATCCAGAGGAACGCCCCGCCCGGTCCGCCGCACAGCCACTTGAGCACTCCCCCGGTGAGGATGTCCACGCCCAGGGCGCGGACGTCCACCGGAACGATTCCCACCGAATGGTACGCGTCGAGCACCACGGTGGCCCCCCAGCGGTGCGCCTTGCGGGCGATTTCGGCCACGTCCTGGATCTCGGCGTTGCGGAAAAACACGTGGGAGATGGGGACGAGTTTGGTTTTTTCGCCGATCGCGTCGTAAACCTTCTGCTGCGCCGCCGCGGCCGAACCCCGCGCGCGTTTCACGATCACTTTCGCGCCCCGGTCCCGTCCCATCGCCCCGCAGACATACATCATGGAAGGAAACTCCATGTCGCTGAACACGATCTCCCGTTTTTTGCCCGTGAACCGGATCGCGGAGATCACCTGCGCCTGTGCCAGCGAGACGTTCGAATGCACCGAAAGTTCGCCCGCGCGCGCGCCGATGAGCGGGGCCACGGCGTCGGCCGCCGATGTCTGCATCCCCCACCACGCCTCCGCCCATGCCCTGACGCCGCGGGCCGCCCAGGTGTCGGCATACTCCCGCAGCCCGGCCCGGACGTCGCGGGGCATCGCCCCGAGGGAGTTTGAGATCAGGTAGGTGGATTCGGAGAGGATGGGGAAGCGCGTTCTCCACCTCAGGAGCGGGTCGGACACCGGCCGTTTCATCGGTCGGGGTTTTCTCCCGTCCGGTGGGGGCGGTAGATTTTTCCCTGCCGTATCACCATATCGATTGAACGGGTATTGGTGATGTCGGCGAGCGGGTCGGCGTCGAGCACCAGCAGGTCGGCGTCCTTTCCAGGTTCCACCGTGCCCGTATGATCGAGGACCCCGAGAAATTTCGCCCCGAGGAATGTGGCCGCGGTCAGGGCCTGCATCGGGGTGAGGCCGGCCCTCACCATGTATTCCAATTCCAGGTGGGCCCCGATCCCGGGCAGCGCCCACATGTCCGTTCCCATCGCGATCTGCCCGTAGTTGCTGGCAATGGCGAGGGTGTTGCCGTTGAGGGCGGGGAGGTGCGATGCCACGAACCCTGTGTTCGGGTACCGCGAGCGGTACCGTTCGGAATATTTTTTCCCTGTGAGGCGGGAGACCGTTTCGGGCGGAAGGTACCGCCGGAACCTCGGATCGGCCATCACGTGCGCCGTGAAACTATCCACGTCCGCGAGGAAATAATAGAGGCAGAACGTCGGGACATAAAACATATCCTCCGACAAAAGTTTCTCGATATCCCCGGCGGCCAGCCAGTCGTCCAGCACGCCGTGGAGAAGTGCACTCGCCCCGCCGGCGATGGCCCTGGCGGCCATCGATCTTTCGGGCGCGTGCACCTCGGAGGTCATTCCCAGGCGCGACGCCTCCGCCAGGAGCGCGTTCATGATCGCGGAATCCATTGGAGCCAGGGGAGGAAGCGGGTCCCGGCACCAGCGCATGTCGTCGACCATCAGCTTGATCCTCCGGATCCCTTTTTTGTATGTCTTCCCTACCGCCTCGCGCGCGTCTGCCTCCTTTTCGGGATACCTGTCCACCGTCGGATCATCGGGGAACCCCTCGCCTTCCCACCACCCTCCCCGTACCGTGAAAATCGGGGCCGTGGCATAGATGCGGGGCGAACGGAGGGAATCGGAGGCGCTCCACCGCTCCCGCGCCAGCGCGGTGTCCGTATTCTCGTACATACAGTTGACCGAGGTGATCCCCCAGTCGAGGTATGCCGCCCAATCGGCCATCGATTCTTCGTGCACGTGGGCGTCGATCAGACCGGGTATGATGAATTTCCCGGTGAGGTCGATGACCACGGCGTCCGCCGGGATGATCACTTTTTTCGCCCTCCCGACACCGATGATTCTCGACCCGTCCACGACCACGAGATGATCCTTCAGCGGGCGATCGAACACACCGTTGATGAGGGTCGCGCCCTTGAGGACGTACCGTCGCTGGCCGGCGGCGGGACCCGGCGACAGGCAGAGCATGAGGAGGACAAGGGCCGCTATATGTTTCAACAGACTCATCGGGAGAAAAGTGGAGTTCAGCCCCGTGTTACCATAACAGCGTGCGGGTGACGGAGTTCCCCCTTCCAGTATATCAAACGCGCGGACAACATTCAACGGGGGAATTTGTTTTTCATCGTGCAGTTCGATACACTATTTCCGGCATATGGATTTTCTCCACAAGATCGTCGCCGCCGTGAGATCAGCGGACCCGGGAACCGTCAGGGAACTCCTGAAAAGGGGGACCGGCGGGCATCTTAGTACGGACCGGGACGAGACCCCCCTGGACATCGCGCGCGGGAGGAATCGCCACGACATCGAAAAGCACCCCGGCTGACCGTACCCCCACAACCCGCCCCGTGCCGACACTCCACGAGTTGAACATGCTTCCCCCCGGTGAGGCGGTCAAATTCTTTCTCTCCTGCTGCGGTTCGGTGAGATGGGCCGAACACATGGCTGAGTGCAGACCTTTCTGGACCGTCCAAGTGGTGTACAACGCCGCCGGGACGATCTGGGGATACCTCAGCCCCGAGGACCAGCGCGAGGCGCTCCGGGCCCGGGCCGCATGGAACGAAGACACCCTGCCGGAACCGCTGGTTGAAGCGCTGAATCTGTACGAAAGAAAATTCGGGTACGGGTTTTCGGCGGGCCCGCAGGAATCGGCACATGATGCGATCCTCAGCGCCGTGCGCAGGCGTCTGGAGTACTCTCCGGCAGCCGAGTTCGACATCGCCGTCCGGGAGGAGGCCCGGAAGATGAATGCCGAAGTTTTGAAACGGATCGCCGGATAGCCGGCGCCCATCCCCTCTTCAGGGTGTCAGTTTTTCGGACACCATCAGGACGTCCGATCCCCTCACCGCCAGGTAGTGGAAGGCGCTGGCCGAATCGAACACGATCTTTCCTCCCTTCCTCGTCAGGATGACGTCGTACACCGGCCCGCGCGAGCCGTCCACATCGACCGAGACGCCCCCGGCGATCCCCACGACGCACGCCGCCACCGCACCCTTTCCGGGGGCGAAGGCGATGGAGCCGGCCAGCACGGAGGTACAGGCCTGAGACTCGCGGCCGTCGGCGACGAGGTACCACATGCCGTCC
>DATEDB010000316.1:0-2553 GCA_035286625.1 Bacteroidota bacterium | reverse complement strand
CCCGGCGAAGAGTCCGCCGATCATGACCGTGTCGGCCCCCGCGGCGATCGCCTTGGCGATGTCGCCCGTCTGCCTGATGCCCCCGTCGCCGATCACCGGAATTTTCGATCTGGCGGCTTCCCTCGAGCAATCGTAGATGGCGGTGACCTGCGGGACGCCCACGCCGGCTATGACGCGCGTGGTGCAGATCGACCCCGGCCCGATGCCGATTTTAATTGCATCGACCCCCGCCCTGATCAGGTCCCTGGTGGCCTCGACCGTGGCGACGTTGCCGGCGATCAGCTCGCACTGCGGGTATTTCTTCTTGATGTTGCGCACCATGTCCATGACGCCCTTCGAGTGGCCGTGCGCGGTGTCGACGATGACGACGTCCGCGCGGGCCGCGATCAGCGCCTCCACCCGTTCCATCGTTTCGGCGGTGACCCCGACCGCCGCGCCCACCATCAGCCGGCCGTGGGAGTCCTTGCTCGCGTTCGGGTGGCGTTTCTTTTTCTGAATGTCCTTGAACGTGATCAGGCCGCGGAGCATCCCGTTTTTATCCACCACGGGGAGCTTCTCGATTTTAGCCTGCTGCAGGAGCTTCTCGGCCTTCTCCAGCGTTGTCCCGACCGGAGCGGTGATGAGGTTCCGGGACGTCATCACCTCCGATATCTTCATCTTACGCTTGGGTTGAAAACGGAGGTCGCGGTTGGTGAGGATGCCGGTGAGCTTCCCGGCGCCGGAAACGATCGGTATGCCGGAGATCTGGAATTTCCGCATCGTGTCGAGCGCCTCGCCGATCGTCTGGTCGGCGCGCATGGTGACCGGATCGAGGATCATCCCGCTCTCGGAGCGCTTCACCTTCTCCACCTGGCCGGCCTGGGCCCCGATGGCCATGTTTTTATGTATGATGCCGATCCCGCCTTCGCGCGCGATCGCCATCGCCATCTCGGCTTCGGTCACGGTGTCCATCGCCGAGGACATCAGCGGGATGTTCAGCATGATGTTCCGCGAGAGCCTGGTCCTGAGGTCGGTTTCCCTCGGCAGGACCGTTGAAGCCCTCGGGACCAGGAGCACGTCGTCGAAGGTCAGACCTTCTCCGGTGAATTTATCGGTTTTCATGTCTGTGCGTCGATTGAGAGTGGGGTGCCGGCGCCTCGATCCCGTCCGGTGTTCACACGAACGCCCCGATGCCGGTGATGTCTTCGCCGATGATGAGCGTGTGCATCTCGTGCGTCCCCTCGTAGGTCTTGACCGATTCGAGATTCGCCGCGTGCCTCATGACCGGGTATTCGTCCAGGATGCCGTTGGCCCCCAGGATTTCCCTGGCGAGCCGCGCGATGTCGAGGGCGATGGCCACGTTGTTCCGTTTCGCCATCGAGACCTGCTGGAAGCGCATCGTGCCCCTGTCCTTCAGCCGGCCGAGATGCAGACACAGCAGCTGCGCCTTGGTGATTTCGCTCAACATGTAGACGAGCTTTTCCTGCGTAATCTGAAACGAAGCGATCGGTTTGCCGAACTGGATGCGCGACCCGGCGTAGCCGAGCGCGGTGTCGTAGCAGGCCATCGCCGCGCCGATCCCCCCCCAGGCGATGCCGTAACGCGCCTGGTTGAGGCACATGAGCGGGGCCTTGAGGCCGTCGGTCTTCGGCAGGATGTTCTGTTTCGGGATGAGGCAGTCCTGGAAGATGAGCTCCGAGGTGACCGACGCTCTTAATGAATGCTTGCCGGTCATCTCCGGGGCGTGGAATCCCTTCGTCCCCTTTTCGACGAGGAATCCGTGCACCACGCCGTTGAGCTTCGCCCAGACCACCGCCACGTCCGCCAGCGTGCCGTTGGTGATCCACATCTTCGCGCCGTTCAGGACGTACCCGTCGGCGGTTTCCACCGCGCGGGTGATCATCCCGCCGGGGTTGGAGCCGTAGTCCGGTTCGGTGAGCCCGAAACACCCGATTTTCACGCCGCCCGCCAGCCCGGAAAGCCACCGGTCCTTCTGCTCTTCGGATCCAAACGTAAAAATCGGGTACATCACCAGCGCGCTCTGCACCGAGGCGAAGCTCCGCACGCCGCTGTCCCCCCGTTCGAGCTCCTGCATCACCAGGCCGTACGCCACGTTGTTCATCTCCGCGCAACCGTATCTGGCGGGGAGTGTCGAGCCGAACATCCCGAGTTCCGCCATTTTCCCGACGAGGTCCATGGGGAAGGTGCCCGCACGGTAGTGCTTTTCGATGATCGGCAGGACATTCTCGTCGACGAACTCCCGGACGGTGTTCCTGACCAGGATCTCTTCCTCGCTCAGGAGAGAGTCCAGGTCGTAATAGTCAACACCCTTAAATTTCAGCATGAGGAAGGTTTTTCGCTTATTTACAACAAACGCCCTGTCCTGAAGATGGACCGAGGGCGCACTAAAGTGGCCAAAAATTACTAAAATTAGCGGGGAAAGTCAAACCCTGGATATGATCGGGAGGGGATCCGGCTGCGGGTCAGTCCGGTTCCAGGTGATACTCTTTAATTTTAAGGTAGAGTCCCTTTTCACTGATATTGAGGGCCGTGGCGGTCTTCTTCCGGTTCCCT
>DATEDB010000315.1:0-2701 GCA_035286625.1 Bacteroidota bacterium | reverse complement strand
AACCACCGGCAACCCGAAGGGGGTCCTCCTGACGCAGTACAACCTGCTGGTCGATGCCATGGCCATCGCCCGCTGGCACCGGATGTCCCCCGGCGACCGGATGATGTGCGTCCTCCCCATCCATCATGTCAACGGCATCGTGGTGACGCTCGTGACACCGCTCTACTACGGCGGATCGGTCGTGCTTCACCGGAAATTCCACACCGGGACGTTTTTCAGCTCGATAGCGGCCGAGGGGGTGAGCGTCGTGAGCGTCGTCCCGACGCTGCTGCAGTTTCTCCTGCACGCCGGCCCGGGCACCCGCGCCCTGCCTCCTGAGGGGTTCAGGCACATCATCTGCGGCGCGGGCCCGTTGACCTGCGAGCTGGCGCGGAATTTCGAAACCGCATTCGGGATTCCAATTGTACACGGATACGGGCTCTCCGAGACAACCTGTTATTCCTGTTTCCTTCCGGCGGACCTGGATCCCGCCGAACACCGGGCCTGGCTTGAGGACCACGGTTTCCCGTCGATCGGCGTTCCCCTTCCCGTCAACGAGATGGCGATCCACGACGAATCGGGGAACCCCCTTCCCGAAAACACCAGGGGGGAGATCGTCATCCGCGGGCACAACGTGATGCGCCGGTATTTCGCCAGCGACGAGATGAACGAGCCGACGTTCGCGCACGGCTGGTTCCGGAGCGGGGATGAAGGGTTTTTCCTCACCGACGGCGCGGGGAGGCCGTATTTTTTCATCACCGGCCGGTTGAAGGAACTGATCATCCGGGGGGGAACGAACATCTCACCGTTTGAGATCGACGAAGTCCTGATGAATATTCCCGGGGTGAGGGCGGGCCTGGCCGTGGGGTTCGACAACGACTGGTACGGTGAAGAGGTCGGGGCCTACGTACAGAGAGCCCCCGGATCGAAGATCACCCCCGAAGAGATTATCGGGCACTGCAGGAAGGCGTTGCCGTATTTTACATGTCCGAAGGTGGTGGTGTTCGGGAACGACATCCCGGTCACCTCGACCGGGAAATATCAACGATCGAAGCTCAGGCCGCTTTTCATACAGTGGAAGGCCTCCCAGTTCAGGGAAGAGAAAAACCCTTAATAAATAAAGGTCCCGATGTAGATCCCGGTATTGATCATCCAGCCGGAGGCGCCGATCCCGTCGGGGACGCCGGCAAGATCGAACCGGTCATCGAGTTTCCAGCTGCCCCCCGCCATCCCGAGATACCCGACACCCGCGCGGACCCCCAGCCAGCGCAGGAGGGCCACCTCCACCGTCACCGACGGCTGAAAAATAAAAAACGATCCCTCGAGTTTCCGGCTATACTCCCCGGCGGGCTGTGCGCTCCCGAATTCCCCCCACAAATCTCCCCAGTTTTTCAAGGTTCCCATATCGCGCCGGATCGTCAGGCTCATCCCGCCCCCGCCGATCACCGCTGCGAAGGTCAGGTCGAATCTCGGCATCAGGGAAAGCGCGTATTCGAGCGTCACACCGCCGTACCCCACGCTGAGCTCCACGTCCCGCCTGGTGTTGGTCGAAGTCTCGATCCTGCTCGTCGTGCGTGTCCCGCCCATTCCCACCCCCCCGATCCTCAGGTTCTGCACCAGCAGCAGGTACGCGTACCCCTGGCCCCCGTTCAGCATCATGCGACCGCCGTCGAAGGGTGCGCCGCCGGCCGAAATGATCGTCCCGTTCAGTTTATCCAGGTCCATGAAGAGCCAGCCCGGGGTGTACCCGCCCCCGCCCCCGATCTTCCCGGTTGAGGGTCTGGCGGGCGGAATAGGCGTGTACTCTTCGGCGACCTGCGCGGCGGTCTTCGGGAAGGGCATCAACAGAATGCAGAACAGGAATATCCAGATGCGTCGCATGGTGGTCAACTCCGGGTGATTGAAAAATCCTGATGAAAGTACGAAAATCGGGGTTGAGTTCAAAAAACAGCGCACCTCAAAGGGCGGGGAATGACGGGTCGATCTCCCGCCTCCAGGCCACGAGCCCCCCCTCCAGCACCCGGACGTTCGGGAATCCCGTTGCGATCAGGAATCTGCCGGCCTCCATGCTCCTGCTCCCCGTGCGGCAGATGATCACCACGTCCGAATCCCGGTCGAGCTCGTCAGACCTTTCCGGCAGGGCCGGGAGTGGAATGTGCACCCCGCCGAGATTGCCCGCAATGTATTCACCGGGCTGACGAACGTCGAGGAGGAGCGGCCGCTCTCCCCGGTCCAGCATCCGCCGGAGCGTCGAAACCGTCAGTCCCGGGACGGCCGCCGCCGCAGGGGCGCGGCCCGCGCAGGCGGCTGCCTCATCATGGGGAATTCCGGCGCCCTTTCCGGGGCCGCAGGCCGGGCAACCGGGCCGCCGTGACGCGGCGATCTCGCTGAACGACATCCGCAGGACGTCCACAAAGAGCACGCGGCCGGAGAGCGGAATGCCCGCCCCGGTGATCATCTTGACGACTTCGGTCGCCTGGATCGTCCCGATGAGGCCGGGGAGAGAGCCCAGCACGCCCCCGGCACCGCAGTCGGGAACGAGGTCGGCCGGAGGGGGGACGGGAAAGAGGCAGCGGTAACAGGGGCCGTCCCCGAGGCCGAACACCGTCACCTGGCCCTCGTACCTGAACACGCTGCCGTGAACGACGGGCTTCCCGAGACGCAGGGCTGTGTCGTTCAGAAGGTACCGGGCCGGAAAATTGTCTGTGGCGTCCACGACGAG
>DATEDB010000314.1:0-4072 GCA_035286625.1 Bacteroidota bacterium | reverse complement strand
GTCGGACCTCACCTTTCGACCGGAGGTGCCACGCGCACGCAGAGTTCAGATCTACCACCCCGGTCCCGGTCACCGCGCCGAGGCGCCGGTGCCGCCCGAGAAGGGTGTCGATTTCGAACGTGCAGAAGCGCATCAGGCCGGCCCGATCAGAGATTGCCCCGCAACGCCTGTTCCCGCTCGATCGATTCGAACAGCGCCTTGAAATTCCCCTTGCCGAAGCTGCGGCTTCCCTTGCGCTGGATAATTTCGAAAAACAGGGTCGGTCTGTCTTCCACCGGTTTGGTAAAAATTTGAAGCATATACCCCTCGTCGTCGCGGTCCACCAGGATTCCGAGTTCCCTGAGTTTCTCGATCGGTTCGTCGATCTCGCCGATCCTGGCCTTCAGGGAATCGTAATAGGTGGCCGGCACACGAAGGAACTCGATTCCCCGGTTCCTGAGCTCCCTCACGGTCGGGATGATGTCGTCGGTCGCCATGGCGATATGCTGGACGCCCGGCGACCTGTAGTACTCGAGGTATTCTTCAATCTGCGATTTCCGCCGCCCGGGGGCCGGTTCATTAATCGGGAACTTGATCCGTTCGTTCCCGTTGGTCATCACCTTCGACATCAGCGCGGAGTACTCTGTGGAGATGTCGTCGTCGTCGAAATGCTTGAACATGCGGAATCCCATGACCTTCATGTAGAATTCGACCCACCTGTTCATCGACCCCAGCTCGACATTGCCGACGCAGTGGTCCACGTATTTCAATCCCACGCCCCTGGCGAGCGGATCCGGGCCCGGTACCGGCCTGAACCCCGGGAGGAAGACCCCGCGGTAATTTTTCCTTTCCACGAAGGTGTGGACCGTGTCGCCGTATATCGCGATAGAGGATTTCCTGACCTCCCCGTCGTCGTCCCTGAACACCGTCGGCTCCATGACCCCCCTGGCGCCGCGCCTCGTAGTTTCCCTGAAGGCGGCCCCGGCGTCGTCCACCCAGAGAGCGAGGTCTTTCACCCCGTCGCCGTGCCTGCCGATGTGCCCGGTGATCGGGTGGTCGGGGGTCAGGGGGGTTGTCAGGACCAGCCGGATTTTGTCCTGTTGCAGGACGTACGAGGCCCTGTCCCGGACGCCCGTTTCGAGGCCCGAGTACGCCACGAGAGAAAAACCGAACGCGGTCCGGTAGAAGTACGCGCTCTGCTTGGCGTTCCCGACGTAGAACTCTATGTAGTCGGTCCCGTTGATGGGAAGAAAGTCGGCGACGGCGGGGGGGCCTCCCCGTACCCCGGGTCGCGTGGATGTCCGGTCTGCCATTGGTGCTCTCCTTTCTCTTCTGATTCCTGTCTTTTCCGCCGGTGCCGCCGCAGGGCGCCGGCGTCAGTCCGCCCGGCCCGTAAGCATCTTCCCGAGGGCGGAGACCGCGATGGTATTTTCTTCGGGGGTACCGGCGGTGATGCGCATGCACCGGGGAAGGCCGAACCCGCCGAGCGGCCTGATGATCACTCCCTGGCGGAGGAGACCCTCATTGATCCTCTGCACATCATCCTCCCCTGGGAGTGAAAACATCACGAAGTTGGCATGCGACGGAGCCACCTCCAGGCCGAAGTCTGTGAGTGCGCGGGTGAGGAACGCGATCCCCCCGCGGTTATTGGCAAGCGTGCGGTCGAGATGCCCGGCGTCGCCGAGCGCCGCGATCCCGGCGGCCTGCGCGAGGGTTCCCGGTTCGAAGGGTAATTTAACTTTCAGGAGGTTCCGAATCAACTCCCTGTGGGCGAAACCGTACCCGACCCGCAGACCCGCGAGGCCGTGGACCTTCGAAAAAGTCCGCAGCGTGATGACGTTATCGTAGCGGTAGACCATCGAATCCGGATATTCCTCCCGGTCCCTGGCGAATTCGTAGTACGCTTCGTCGAGAATAATGAGCACCCTCTCCGGGACCCGTGCGTAAAACGCGTCGAATTCCTGTTTGTTGAAGATCGTCCCGGTGGGGTTGTTCGGATTGGCGAGGTAGATGATCTTGGTGCGGTCGGTGATCGCCCCGGCGATCGCGCCGAGATCGTAATGCCACCGGCGATAGGGAACGGTCCGGTAGGGAACCCCCCTGGATTTCGCCAGCACCTGGAAACCGATGAATGCCCCTTCGGTGGTGAGGACCTCATCGTCGTCGTTGAGGAACGTCCGGATGATGGTGGACATGATCCCTTCGGATCCGTTCCCGACGATGACGTTGTCCGGTGAAAGACGATAGAGTTCCGCCAGCTTCACCCTGAGGTCATAGCCCCCGTTCGGGTACAGGTGCAGAGACCGATAGTGGCCGGCCAGGACCCCGAGGGCCATGGGGGAAGGCCCGAACGGATTTTCGTTCGACGCCAGCTTGATGACCCGCTTCAGGCCGTACTCACGCCGGACTTCTTCGGCCGGTTTACCGGCGACGTAGGGTTGAAGGGATTCGATATAGGACGGGACAAGAGACATGCGCACGCGGTGTCACGGCTGCTTCTTCATGGATGAAAAATACCAAAGCGGGCGCTGAAAAACAAACCCCCCGGGCGGGCGGCCGCGTGTCCCGGCGGCACCGGCGGCGGCGATTTCTTGTTTCTTCTGTATTTTTTACATACAATTTTCAATTGTTGTCCGCTCCGGAGGTGATGCATGATCCAGTGATACGATGCTTTCTCATCACGTAATCTGATCAGGGGATGCCCGAACCACAGAGATCTGTTTTCGCCCGTCTCCGTCCCGTGGTCACCCTCCTCACCGCGATCATGACCGTGCCCGCCCCCGAAAGTCCGGGTCAGGGCGCCGGGATCCCCTTCGACACGCTGTTGACTGTCTCGTCATGCGACACGCTGCTGAGCCTTCCGCACAGGTTTATCGACCCCGCGTCATTTGTCCTCGGGATTGACTCGGTGAAACTCTCTTTCCCGCGCGATTTTACGCCCGGCACCGGGGACGGATCGCTCCGGTTGCATCTGCCCGATTCAGTCTGCCGCTCCCTGATGGGACCTTCCCCCGCGGCACTGAACGTGCGGTACCGGTATCTGCCGTTCTCATTCCGGCCGGAATACACGTTGAGGGTCCCCGTGGCCCTTCCGGACACCGCGACGGGAAGGGTGGATACCATGTACCGGACGGCGTCCGATTTTACTTCCGAGGATTTTTTCGGAAGCAGGCTGAGCCGCAGCGGCTCCCTCATCCGCGGTATCGAGGCCGGCACGAACAGGGACCTGACGCTCAACTCGGGTTTCCGCCTCCAGATGTCCGGCAAACTGACCGACGACCTGGAGCTTCTCGCCGCCCTCACCGATGAAAACACACCGCTTCAGCCCGAGGGGACCACTGAAACGCTCCAGGAACTCGACCGGGTCTTCATTGAACTCAGAAGCCCCAGGGCCGCGGCGACGGTGGGGGATCTCTCCCTGGGATTTTCATCCGGGAGGTTCGGGCGGCTGACGAGGAAGCTGCGCGGCGCGCTGGCGTCGTACTCCGATTCCGGTCGGGACGCGGGGGGGGTGGTCGAGGCCGGCGGCGCCTCGGTGCGGGGGAAATACTCGAGAAACGAATTCCCGGGAACGGATGCCGTCCAGGGCCCGTACCGCCTCCAGGGCAGGAACAACGAAACCCCGGTGATCGTCATCGCCGGGACGGAACACGTCTATATCGACGGCGCCGAAATGGCCCGGGGACAGCTCAACGACTATACCATCGATTACGGGCTCGGAGAAATCACCTTCACCTCCCGGCGAAGGATCACGTTCGCCTCCAGAATCGTGGTGGAGTTCGAGTATACCGACCGGAGGTACTCCAGGGACCTCCTGGGGGGAAGGGGAAACTTCGCAGCGGGGGCGGGAGGGTGGGGCATCGGGGGAATGATCGTCCAGGAACGGGACGACCCGGATTCGCCGGTGGATATCCAGCTCTCCGGCGCAGACAGGGCGGTCCTCAGTTCCGCCGGGGATTCGCAGGTGATGGCCTCCAGGTCGGGCGTGGATTCGGTGGGGCCCGGAAACGGGAAGTATGAATTGCGTGACACCCTGGTGTTTTTCCCCGCGGAGGGGGGCTACCGCGATACGACCGTCCTGGTCTTCAACCCC
>DATEDB010000313.1:0-4123 GCA_035286625.1 Bacteroidota bacterium | reverse complement strand
CGAGGCGAACCGGCGGGCCTGCTGAAGGCCGTTCTGTCCGGTCGAGGCGTCCATGACCAGAAGCACCTGATGCGGGGCCGCGGGATCCAGTTTTTTCAATACGCGCTCGATCTTCCGGAGTTCCTCCATGAGGTTCACCTTGGTGTGGAGGCGGCCGGCGGTGTCGATGATCAGGACGTCGGAGTCCTGCGCCCTCGCGGACTGCAGCGCGTCGAAGGCCACGGACGCCGGATCCGACCCGTGCTGCTGGCGGACAATGGGGACCCCCGCCCTTTCGGCCCAGATCTCGAGCTGCTCGTTGGCCGCCGCGCGGAAGGTGTCAGCCGCGGCGATCACGACCCGCCTTCCCTGCCCTTTGTGCTGCGCGGCGAGTTTGCCGATGGTAGTGGTTTTCCCCGCCCCGTTGACCCCGACGACCATCACCACGAACGGACGGGGTTCGGCCGGAACGAGGAGCGGATCTTCAAACCCGCTTCCATGGGGGAGGGCGAGTTTCGAGATTTCGTCCCGGAGGAGGGTGTCGAGTTCGCGTGCGTTCTCATAACGTTCTTTTTTCACCCGCTGGCGGATGTTTTCGATCAGCGCCTCGGTGGTTTTGACCCCGACGTCGCAGCGGATCAGGATCTCTTCGAGTCCGGCAAGGACATCGTCATCGATTTTCGCGCTGGCGGTGATCATCCTCTCCACTTTCCCGAAGAGCGATTCACGGGTTTTGGCCAGGCCTTCCCGGAGGCGGTTGTATTTCGGTCTGTCGAATAGTCCCACGCGGGCTGTACCGTTATGAGTATTTTATTCGCGCCTGGCGGGCGTTCCCGGCAGGGCTGAGAAAAACCTGAGAGCGTACGACACCGACGAGGCGGCGATCATCGACGAACTGACCCCGATGAGGATGACCTGCACCGCGCCCGTCAGCAGAGGGTCAAATATTGCCGCCAGGAGCGTCAGGGCCAGAGCGCCGGCCGTCCATTTTCCCAGCATGTTGGACTGCAGGACCAGGGATGTCTTCCGCGACAGATAGTACCCCCCCGCAAGGATCAGCCCGTCCCGGACAAGGATGGCGGCCAGAAACCACACGGGCACACGTCCCTGGAGCGCCAGCACCAGCGCCACCGCTCCGACGGCGATCTTATCGGCGACCGGGTCCAGGATTTTTCCCATTTCGGTGATCTCGCCCTTTTCCCGGGCGACGTACCCGTCGAGGAAATCGGTGATCCCGGCGGCGAGGATCAGGACGATCGCCACAGCGCGACCATCCGGTGTGTCGAGCAGGAGCGAGAAGGTGATCGGGATCGCGAGAAGGATTCTGAGGAGACTCAGGGCGTTCGACAACGTCCGGACGGTGCCCTTCATGCCGTGGTCAGCCGTCGCGTTCGTCTTTCGGGCCGTTTTCCTCGATCGCCGTCGGGTAGTCCCCGCTGAAACACGCGGTGCAGTAATCCTGGCCGCGGTCGCGGGGAACGGACGCCTCGAGCTGTCCGAGGGACAGGTAACCGAGGCTGTCGACCCCGAGCTCAATCCTGATTTTTTCGATGTCCCCCTCGCACATGTTGGCGATGAGTTCCCCGGGGTCCGGAAAATCCATCCCGTAATGACAGGGGTACCGGACAGGCGGGCATGTGACTCTGAAATGAATTTCCCGGGCTCCCGCGTCCCTGATGAGTTTGACCAGCTGCTTCGAGGTCGTCCCGCGAACGATCGAATCGTCCACGATCACCACGACCTTGTCCTTCAGCACGCCCCTGACGGTGTTGAATTTCGTCCGCACCCTCGACTGCCTCACGCCCTGCGCCGGCTGGATGAAGGTCCGCCCGACATAGTGACTCCTGATGAGTCCGATCTCGTACTTGCTCCTGTACCCGAGCTTTAGGCTTTCCGAGACGAATCCCAGCGTCGCAGTGTTGCTCGAGTCCGGCACGTTGATCACCACCACTTTTTCCTCGTCGCTATCCGGAATTGTGGGGTGTTCGCGCGCGAGGGCCTTTCCGAGTTTCCTGCGGACCTTGTCGACGCTGTCATTGAAGATTGTGCTGTCGGGGCGGGAAAAATAGATGTACTCGAAAATGCAGTGCCTCGGCCGAACGCCCGCCGTTGAAAGTGCGAAGGATTTCGCCACACCGCTGGCAAGGGTTTCGGCGTCGAACACCAGAATCTCCCCGGGGTTCACGTCGCAGATGTATTCCGCCCCCACGATATCGAAGGCGCAGGTTTCCGAGGCCACCAGGAAAGCGGACCCGAGGCGCCCGACGGCAAGCGGCCTCACCCCCATGGGATCGCGCGCCGCCACCATCATCGTATCGCTGAGGAGGGTGAGGGAGAACGCGCCTTCCACGCGGTTCAACGCATCGATGATCTGTCGGATCTGGTCGGTTTCCCTGCTCTGAGCGATCAGGTGGAGGATGATTTCGGTATCCGAGGTGGTCTGGAAGATCGTGCCGTTGTCCTGGAGTTTCTTCCTGATGCCGCGGAAGTTTGTGAGGTTTCCGTTGTGGGCCACGGCCACGTTTCCGTCCCGGTAATTCACCACCAGGGGCTGGATATTCGCCGCGTTGTCGGCGGCCCCCGCGGTGGAATAGCGGTTGTGGCCGATGGCGGATTCGCCTTTCAGCACGCTGGTAAACAGGGATTCGGGTTTGAACACATCGTTGACCAACCCGAATCCCTTGTGGCTCAGGAACCTGGGTTTTCGACGTTCGGGGTCTAGATAAGCGGTGACGATGCCCGATCCCTCCTGTCCGCGGTGTTGCAGGGCGTGGAGTCCGAGGAAGGTAATCTGAGATGCCTGCGGATGACCGAAAACGCCGAAAATACCGCAGTGGTCCCGCGGTTTATCGTTTTCACGCAGGCGCAGGAAGTCGTCCGGGATCATCGGATAGCAAATTACGGAAAAATAACGGTCATTTCAAAAACGCCGACATCCTGTTGAATAAAAAATCCCCAATCGGGCGGCTCCCTCCGCGGGTCTCAACCCGCGGTTCCGTCCGGGCCGATCACCGTATCGGCACGCCACTCGTCGCGTGTCCGGGGGTAATCGGTGACGTAGTGGAGGCCGCGGCTCTCCTTCCTCGAGAGGGCGCTGCGGACGATCAGCCCGGCGACTGTCGCGAGGTTCCTCAATTCGATCAGCCCCTCCACCACCGTTGTCCGGCGGAAGAACGCCTCGATTTCATCCCGGACGAGACGGATCCTCCGCGACGCCCGTTCCAGGCGCAGCGTGGACCGGATGATGCCGACGTAGTCCCACTTCGTCTGCTGTATTTCCCTTTTGTTGTGTTCGATCAATACCCATTCCTCCGGATCAAATGTCCCGCTGTCGTCCCAATCGGGGATCTCCGGAAGCGCCCGTCTCCTCGAGACCGTGTCGGACCTGATGTCTTCCAGCGCCCGGCGGGTGAAGACCACGGCCTCCAGCAGGGAATTGCTCGCGAGCCTGTTGGCCCCGTGGACCCCCGTCATGGCGACCTCGCCCAGCGCGTACAGATGGCGGATGCTCGTGCGGCCGCAAAGGTCGGTCACGATTCCGCCGCAGGAGTAATGGGCGGCGGGCACCACGGGAATGGGTTCGGCGGTGATGTCGAGCCTGAATTTTTCCAGGCATGTCCTGTAGATGTGCGGAAAACTCCGGCGCACGGAGTCCGCGCTCAGGTGGGTGAGGTCGAGATAGACGTGATCGTCGCCTGTTTTTTTCAGCTCGGCGTCGATCCCCCTGGCGACGATGTCCCGCGGCGCGAGCGGTCCCCGCGGGTCGTGCCGGAACATGAATTCCTCCCCGCGGATGTTCCGGAGGACCGCCCCGAACCCCCTGACCGCCTCCGATATCAGAAACGACGGGCTGCCGGAATTGTACAGTGAGGTGGGGTGGAACTGGATGAACTCCATGTTGGCCACCACCGCCCCGGCCCGGTGGGCCATCGCCACCCCGTCGCCTGTGGCGATCTGCGGATTGGTCGTGTGGAGGTAGACCTGCCCGAGTCCCCCCGTGCAGAGAAGGGTCGACTTCGACAGGAATTTTTTCACCTCGCCGGCCGAGGCGTCGAGCGCGTACACGCCCGAGCAGCGAACCGGGTCGCCGGGAGAGATCCCCCCCCGCTCGTGGTGCTGTGTGATGAGCTCGACGGCGAGGTGG
>DATEDB010000312.1:0-4314 GCA_035286625.1 Bacteroidota bacterium | reverse complement strand
GGTGAAGTTATAGGAACCCACCGCGCCCTGATTGGTGCCATCGACAACAACGCTGTCGGTGTGATACCCGGTATTCGGGGTGATGGTAAACGTCGTATCCTTACCGGGATTTATAAGTACTGTACCCGACGGCGAAATTGATCCGCCGGGACCGGCTGAGGCCACGATGCCAAATGGAATCGGACCGGTCATGAAGTTGTCCATCCTGAGGGGGTCGGGAATGACCGACCCCTGGAGCCAGACGAACCATGCGGCCGGATTGTGGACGGTATCCACAATGCTGATTGAATCCCTGACACCGTCCGCTCCATAGACCACACCGGTTTTTCTTCCGTCAGGATAGAACTTAAAAAAGAGGGTATCGCCTTCAGTAAATTCCCGATTTCTGGTCGCATGGAGGTAGACGAACGGCGTGTCCGTTCCTGATGCGGTGACCCGCTGGATATCCATCCTGTCCTGGCCGGAATTCTGCTGATACCGGAAACCGTATCCGTTCCCCGTGTACCAGCTGCTGTCATCCATGACCTGGAGATAAAAATTCGGGGAACCAATCGTCCCGGTCTTGTGGGAGAGAATCAGACCGACCTGGAATCTCCCGGAAAACGATGAATCCCAGTAAACCGCCCCGCGGCTGTACAGGCCGATGGGGTTACGGGCTGAAACCGTGGAGTCGGGATTGATCTGGAGGGTGGCTCCCGTATCAGTGAGGTCCAGGACACGACGCCACCTTAACGAACCAGCGAGATCATTTGTGGAATCTCTGTTGAAATCGTCGGTGAGGGTCTGGGCGAAAGAGCCCGACAGGGCGAACAGGATCAGCAGTATAAGTTTTTTCATGAATTTTAGGAAAGAATCAGATGGTCAAAATCAGGGAATCAGGTTCAAAAAGATAGCCAAACCCTGATTTTCGTTAGGTGATACGCAACAAGATTGACCCTCTATCTGAAGTATAAATCGGGTAAATCGTTACCCGACTCAATGGCCACCATCTCTGATATTGCTTATAATGGGATGGTTCTGAAATTGGACAGAAAATGGACGGGAAACGCGACCACACATACTGGATGGACATCGCACTGCGGGAAGCGGAGATCGCCTATGACCGGGGCGAAGTCCCCGTCGGCGCGATCGTTGTGAAGGAGGGCAATATCATCGGCAAGGGTTCGAATCAGACGGAAATGCTCCAGGACCCGACGGCCCACGCCGAGATGATCGCCCTGACAGCCGCAGCGAACAACCTACAGCAGAAATGGCTGGAGGGGTGCGCCATGTACGTGACGCTTGAACCGTGCCCCATGTGCGCGGGCGCCATCGTTCTCGCGCGCCTCCCCCTGCTCGTGTTCGGGTCGTACGATCCCAGGGCGGGCGCCTGCTCCAGCCTGTATACGATCACCAACGACACGAGACTGAACCACCGCGTGCACACCGTCGGGGGAGTCGGCGTGGAAAAATGTTCTGCGCTGTTGAGGAGGTTTTTTCTGGAGAAGAGAAAAAATTAAACCCGTGACGGTGCAGGGCCCGGGCAGATACCAGGAAGATTATCCCGCCGACTGCAGTTTTTCAGTCCGATCGGCGAGAATCAGCTGTTCGATAAGGTCCTCAAGCCTGCCGTCGATGATATCCGACAGGTTGTACAGGGTTACGCCGATCCGGTGATCGGTGACGCGGTTCTGTGGGAAGTTATACGTGCGGATCTTATCGCTGCGGTCGCCGCTTTTCACCATCGAGCGGCGCTGCTCGCTGATCTGGGAGTTCTGTTCGCTCACCCTCCGGTCGTAGAGTTTCGCCCTGAGCATCTTCATGGCCCGTTCCCGGTTCTGGAACTGCGATCGTTCCTGCTGGCAGGCGACCACGATCCCGCTCGGCCTGTGGGTTATCCTCACGGCCGTCTCTACCTTGTTGACGTTCTGGCCCCCCTTGCCCCCGGCCCTGTAGGTTGCGAATTCCAGGTCGGCCGGATTGATCACGATGTCGGAGTCGACCTCGTCCACCTCCGGCAGGACCGCCACGGTCGCGGCCGAGGTGTGGACCCTGCCCTGCGCTTCCGTTTCGGGGACGCGCTGGACGCGGTGGACGCCGCTCTCGAACTTCAGTTTTCCGTACGCGCCGTCTCCGCGCAGCGAAAAAATCACCTCCTTGAAGCCGCCCTTCCCGGTTTCGTTCCAGTCGATCATCTCAGTCTTCCACCCTTCGGACTCGGCGTATCGCGAATACATCCTCAACAGGTCGGACGCGAAGAGGGCCGCTTCCTCGCCGCCGGTTCCTGCGCGGATTTCGACGATGCAATCCTTCGAATCGTTGGGATCTTTCGGGACCAGGAGGATTTTCAATTCATCGGTAAGTTTGTCGAGCTTCGCCTGCGCTTCGGGGAGTTCGGTCCCGGCCATCTGCTTCAGCTCCGTGTCGGACGGGCCGTGGACGAGCTGTTCCAGGCTTTCCACGTCGGCGCGCAGTTTCCTGTACTGACGATAGGCTTCGACGATGGGGGTGAGGTCCCGCTGTTCCTTACCGAGGGCCCTGTACCTTTGCTGATCGCCGATGACCGCTGGATCGGAGAGCAGTCCGACAAGCTCCTCGTACCGCGCGAGAGTCCTGTCCAGGCGGTCAAACATGTTCTGCGGGAATCGCGGGGACCAGTTCGGAAATGTGTTCGATGACCCGGATGCCATGCGGCGGGGCGGCCCCCAGCGCGCATGTGAGGGCGACGATCGCAACTTCCAGCATCCCGTCCTCCGGTTCCCTGGTGGTGATGCGTTGCAGCCAGAGCCCCGGGGCCACAAGGGCCTTTCCGAGCGGAGTGGTGCTGCGCCTGGCCGACCACCGGATGAACTCGTAGGCCACCCCCCCGACCAGAGGGATGAAAGGAATGTGGGTCACGAGACGCACCGGGAGGGTGATCGTGCCCAGCACCCCAATCAGGAAGCTATCCAGAATGGCGAAGAGCAGGATGGAGCTCACCATCACAATCAGAATGAAGCTCGTCCCGCATCGCGGGTGGAACCTCGTGTACCCCATCGCGGAGCCGGGCGTCAGTTCTCCCCCGGATTCGAAGGTGAAGACCGCCTTGTGTTCGGCGCCGTGATACCGGAACAGCCGCTTGACGTCCTTCATCAGCGAAATGGCGGACAGGTACGCCAGGAGGAGGGCGATGCGGATGACGCCGGCCACCAGATTGAAAGCAAACGCGTCCTGGTCGACGGTAAAGAACTGCGTCGCAACGACGAGCGGCGTCAGGAAAAAGATCGCTATCCCCACCGTGAGGGAAAAGACCACGGTCAGGGCGATTTTCCAGTTGGATTTTTTCTTCACCGGCTTAGGCGGCGCGCCGTTTCCCGGCGGTTTCTCCTTCTGCTCGATGTCGTGCATCGCCACTTCCGCTGAAAAATTGAGCGTCTCGATCCCGATGAACATCATTTCCACAAGCCCGACGGCGCCCCTGACGATGGGAAGCTTGAAAAAGCCGTGCTTTTCGGACAGAGAGGTGTAATTTTTCCACTTCACCACGATCTCGCCCCCCGCCCGCCGGACGGCTGTGGCGATCCGCCCCGGGGCCCTCATCATCACCCCCTCGATGACGGCCTGCCCGCCCACCTGGAGCGGTTTGTTCGGATCGAAGCGGAGAACGTTTTCGCCCTTGTGCGTTTCGTTTTGCGACATGCTGATAATTTACGAATTTTCAGCGTGAGTTGCCGGCTGAACGAAAGAGGCTTTTCACCGAGGCGATTTCACCGATCCGGAAAACCCCGAGGGCATAGAGCGTCACGGGATACCCGGCGAGGAGGACGATCTTGACCGGCAGGGCCCACGCCCATCCCTCGATGGGAAGGAAGTGGTACGCCACACCGAACAACGCGGCCACATCGAATATTTTCCAGAGCCTGTCTTTTTCATACTCGATCGGATAGATTTTCTCCACGACCATATACAGGAAGACCGCCATCAGCAGGTACGAGAGGAGGGTTGCCCAGGCGGCCCCGGCGATGCCGAATTTCGGTATCAGGGTGTAATTCAGCACCACGTTGGCCACCGCGCCGGTCACGTTGACCACCGGGAGATACCGGGTTTTCTTCCGGATGTATATCCCCGCCGAGAGGTTGGTGGAAATCCCGAGGAAGAGGTATCCCATCATGACGACGGGGACGATCCCGAGCCCGTCCCAGTATTTGGGATGGATGAAATTGTGCCCGCCGATTTCCAGCCGCACGATGTCGGGGATGAAAAACGTGAACGCGAAGAAAATGAAGGAAAGCGCCAGCACGACATACGTCATCACGCGGGCGAAGGTTTTTTTCGCGTCCGGATCGGAGGCGTGCG
>DATEDB010000311.1:0-2003 GCA_035286625.1 Bacteroidota bacterium | reverse complement strand
CCCCGCCTCGAAGAAATACGGGAGGTCGTTGTAGACCGTGTGGTCGAACTTCACCGACTTGATCATATCCCCCCCCGCCTGGTACGGGGGCATCTTCGACAGCAGTTCTTTCTTCCCGTAGAGGATCCCGATGCCCATGGGGGCGTATATCTTGTGCCCGGAGAAAACGTAAAAGTCGGCATCCAGCGCACGGACATCCACGCCGAGATGCGGCAGGGCCTGCGCGCCGTCGACAAGCACCGCCGCCCCGGCGGCGTGCGCCGCGGAAATGATTTCCGCCACGGGGTTCACCGTGCCGAGGGCGTTCGAGACGTGGTTGACGGCGACCATGCGGGTTTTTGCAGAAAGCATTTTCTCGAATTCGTCGAGCAGGAGCTCGCCTCTGTCGTTCATCGGAATTACCCGCAGGCGCGCGCCTTTCGCGGCGCAGAGCAGCTGCCAGGGCACGATGTTCGAGTGGTGTTCCATGGCGGACACGATCACCTCGTCGCCGGCGGAGACGCGCGTCCCGCCCCACGAATGGGAGACAAGGTTGATGCCTTCGGTCGCCCCGCGTACAAACACGATTTCCGATGTCCCGGCGGCGCCGATGAAACCGGCCACACGGGCGCGCGCGTCCTCGTACATTCGGGTGGCGGTTTCGCTCAGGTGGTGCACGCCGCGGTGGACATTCGAGTTGGCCGTCTCGTAAAACTTCCCCAGCGCGTCGATCACCGAACGAGGTTTCTGTGTCGTCGCGGCGTTGTCGAGGTAGACGAGCGGCCTGCCGTGGACGGTCGAGGCGAGGATCGGGAAATCCTTCCTCGCCGAGGAGACGTCGAACGCAGCCGGTGCGCGGCTTCCCGCCGCCGCCCTGCTCAGCCGGGTCGTCGCCGCCGTCATAAATTCTCCGCGATGATCCGCCCCTTGCAGAGCCGGACGTGGAGGACGGCCTGCAGGTGCTCGCGCAGGGGTTCGAGCCTTATGCGGTTCAGCACGTCGCTGGCGAACGCGTTCGTGAGCAGGTCCCTGGCGTCCTCCAGGCCCATTCCCCGGCTGCGCAGGTAAAAAATCTGCTCCTCGTCGAGCTGGCCGATGGTCGCGCCGTGCGTGCACCGGACGTCGTCGGCGAAAATTTCGAGCTGGGGCTTGGTGTCGATGGTCGCCTCATCGGAGAGGAGGAGCGACTTGTTCGTCTGTTTGGCGTCGGTCTTCTGGGCGTCGCGCCGGACGAAGATCTTCCCGTTGAACACCCCCCGCGAGGATCCCTCGAGGATCGCCTTGTAGAGTTCGTGGCTCGTGCAGCGGGGCGTGGCGTGATCGATCACGGTGTGGTTGTCGATGTGCTGCGAACCGGTGGTGAGCGTCAGACCGTTGAGCGTGCATTCGGCGCGCTCCCCCTCGAAGACCGAGACGATATTGTGCCTCGCCATCGCGCTGCCGTACGAAACCGAATTGACGGTCACCGTGCTCTCCGATTCCTGGCGGACGAACAGGGACGACACGTGGAAAGCGTTCTCGCCCTCGTGCTGGAACCGGTCGATGTCCACGCTCGCCCCGCGCGCTGCGAACACTTCGGTGACGGAATTGGTGAAATAGGGGCCTGCTCCCGTGCCGGAATATTCCTCGACGATGGACACCGACGAGCCCGGCGAGGCCACGATCAGGTTCCGCGGGTGAGTGCAATGCGGCTCGGCCCTGCCGGTGGTATGAAACAGGAGGTAGACCGGTTCGTCGGTCTGAAAATTTTCCGGGAGACGGATACACGCCCCGTCCATCAGGAAAGCCGTGTTGAGCGCGGTGAAGGGATTCAGGGAATCGGATTCGGCCGCGCGGCCGATGAAGGAGTCGACGCCCCCGTCCGCCCTATCCGACCCTGCCGACCCTGCCGCCCCGGAAGCGATTTCAGAGAGGGGGCGGACCTCCGGCCCGTTTTCGGGCAGCCGCGAGAGGACCGGGGCGAAATGGCCGTCAATGAAAACAAGCCGGTAACCTGGGAGACCGCGCAGGGCGATCCGGTCGAG
>DATEDB010000310.1:0-2446 GCA_035286625.1 Bacteroidota bacterium | reverse complement strand
CCATTTCGCCAGCGCCGACGAACCGACACTCCAGAGCCGCGACTGGATCGCCCAACAGTGGCAAACGGCACGACAGGTCTCCCGCAAGAAACCGGGGAGAGGAGCCGTTCTTGTGCTTGACGAAATCCAGAAAATCACCGGCTGGTCCGGGGCCGTGAAACGTCTCTGGGATGAAGACACAGCCGCCCGTACCCCGCTCAGGGTCGTCATCCTTGGTTCTGCTCCTCTGCTGGTTTCTCGCGGCCTGACAGAAAGCCTCGCCGGTCGTTTCGAAACACTTCACCTGCCCCACTGGTCGTTCGTCGAGATGAACGCGGCGTTCGGCTGGCCGCTGGAGAAGTACCTGTTCTATGGCGGCTACCCCGGGGCCGCGTCGCTCGTCACCGATCACCAACGCTGGTCCCGGTATGTCATCGACTCGCTGATCGAAACGACGATCTCCAGGGACGTCCTGCTCCTGTCCCGTGTCGACAAGCCCGCCCTCCTGAGACGGCTCTTCGAACTCGGATGCCGTTATTCCGGCCAGATCCTGTCGTATACGAAGATGCTCGGCCAGCTGCACGAGGCCGGAAACACCACGACGCTGGCGCACTATCTGGATCTGCTGAGCGGCGCGGGCATGCTGACGGGACTTCATAAATTTGCGGGGGAGGCCGTCCGCCGACGCGCTTCCAGCCCGAAATTCCAGGTGCTCAACACCGCGTTGATGAGCGCTCAATCAGGGCTCGGTTTTGACCAAGCGCGGGCTGACCGTGAATTCTGGGGTCGGCTCACCGAATCGGCGGTCGGCGCCCACCTGATGGGCCTGGCAACCTCGGGGGCGGCGGGCGCGATGGAACTCTATTATTGGCGCGAGGGCGACGCCGAAGTGGATTTCGTTGTGCGTTCAGGCCGGAGATTGATCGCCCTCGAGGTGAAAGCCGGACGACCTCGCGGGGCCGGCAGGTCGGCGGGAAAGTTCGCTCTGATGTTTAAGCCGCACAGCTCTCTTCTTGTAGGAGAGGGGGGTATTCCGATCGAAGAATTCCTCTCGATGCAGGCGGCTGAGTGGATTCAAGGGTGACGTCCCGGAGACCCGGATTTCACAAACACTTTTCATCAACCACACACTTCCTTTTTCTGAATTCCATCATGAAAAACACACTGACGCTCCTCGCCATCGTCCTGGCGCTCGGCACCCCGGCTCCAGGCCAGACCGAGCAGGCCGGACAGACCGGCCAGACGATAAAGTCGTTCACCGCCGCCGATTACGAGCGCGCCGCCGCCATGCTGGGCGGCAACGTCAATAAATTAATCGACAATGCCATCCGGCCGCAGTGGACACCCGACGGGAGGATCTGGTACAAGACCCTCACAGCGAAGAAGGCGGAGTACAAGTTGTTCAATCCAGCCCGTAAAAAAACAATCACGGCGGATTCCAAAAAGGCGCTGTTCGAAAAAGCCTCCGTCAAGCCGGAGCCGGAGGGGGGATCGCGCAACGAGGTGGCTTCGCCGGACGGTAAGTACGCCGCGTTCATCCGGAACTGGAACCTCTATGTGAAGGAGGTCGCCACGGGGACGGAACAACAACTCACGACCGACGGCGTGGAAAATTTCGGCTATGCCACCGACAATGCCGGATGGAAAAAGAGCGACAGGCCCATCCTCAGCTGGTCGCCCGATTCCAGGAGAATCGCGACCTTCCAGCAGGACCAGCGGCACGTGAGCAATATGTACCTGGTCAAGACGAAGGTGGGCGCCCCCGAACTCCAGGCGTGGAAGTATCCCCTCCCGGGCGATTCCGATATCATCCGGATCCACAGGGTCATCATCGATGTGGCCGCCGATCCGCGGATGGTCAGGCTAAAACTGAACGCCGACGCGCGAAGAGGCACGTTGTGTGACGACATTTCCTGCGAGGGCGGATTCGACGACGTGGCGTGGAGCGAGGACGGCAAACATGTCGTCTTTGTTTCGACGAGCCGCGACCACAAGCAGGAAAATATCAGAATCGCCGATTGCGAGACCGGCGAGGTGAAGGACATTTTTAATGAAACGGTGGCCACGCAGTATGAATCGGGCCGGGGCGCGATCAACTGGAAATACCTGTCGAAGACCAACGAGATCATCTGGTATTCCGAACGAAGCGACTGGGGGCATCTGTACATGTACGATGCAATCTCAGGGACGGTGAAAAACCAGATCACCTCAGGCGACTGGGTGGTGCTGGCGGTGTTGAAGGTGGACGAGGAGCGCCGTGTGATCTATTTTACGGGCAGCGGGAAGGAGGCCGGGAGCAATCCCTACTACCGGTATCTGTACCGCGTGGATTTCAGCGGCGATAACCTGACACTGCTGACGCCCGCCGCGGGCTATCACCAGGTAGAGTTATCCCCGGACGGGAAATATTTTACCGATTCCTACTCGAAACCCGACGTCCCTCCCGTGCATGAGGTGCGCAGCGTGG
>DATEDB010000309.1:0-2328 GCA_035286625.1 Bacteroidota bacterium | reverse complement strand
CGCTGAAATATTCGGGGCGGCGCTGGTCAGCTTCCGGAAGGAATGGCCGCGGAAAATCCAGGAATACCTCCTGGCCCTCAGCGCCGGGTTTCTTCTCGCCCTGGCGTTCTTCGAGCTGATCCCCGAGAGCCTCACTCTGCTCGGCGACACCGCGTCGATCTACTTCCTGGCGGGATACTCGATGCTCCATTTCTTCGAGCACACCGTCGTCGGCCACCTCCATTTCGGCGAGGAAACACACAGGGAGCTGATGCTCTCGAAATCCGCGTCCCTCTCGGCGCTGTTCGGCCTCATGGTGCACGCCTTTTTCGACGGGCTGGCGATCTCGGCGGGGCTGAGGTTCGATCCCGCGATCGGCGTGCTGATCTTCATCGCCGTCATCCTGCACAAGCTTCCGGAGGGCCTCACGATCGCCACCGTCATGCTCGCGGCCAACAACGACCGCCGCGACGCGTTCCTGGCCTCGTTGTGCGTCGGCGCGGCCACCATCCTCGGCTGCGTCATCCTCTTCTCGATCGACAAGGTGAGCCAGACCGCGGCCGGCATCGCTTTCGCCTTCTCGGCCGGGACGGCGACGTACGTGGGAGCGAGCGACCTCATACCGGAGATCAACCGCTCGGGAAACCGCATCACTCCGCTGCTGGTGTTCGCCGGCATGCTCCTGTTCTACTTCAGCCGGAAGCTGATCCCCCATATCATGTGAACGCCGGGATGCCTAGAACGAGATGGTGAACCTGTGGAAGGCCCCAACCGGACCGTTGGAGGTGAAGGCGTAATCGAACTGGTAGTCGCCCGTTGAGATCCCCGTGCCGAGGGAAAATCCCGCCAGGCCGGAGCCCGTGCCCGGGTCGATTTTCAGGTCCTGCCGGCGTTCGTTGTTATAGCCGGCTCGCACGAACACGTTGGGGCTCAGTGTAAATTCCAGTCCCACCGAAAATGTCCTGAACCGGGCTGTAAAGCTTTCCCGACGATCGGTCAGCCGGTGAAAGTCCACGAGCAATGTGGCCGGGAGGTGTTCGGGCGTCACCGCGACCCCCACCCGGAGGTCGAGCGGCAGATTCTCCCGGATCGTCGCGTACGGATCGAGCTGCGTCCCCAGGTGGAACAGGCCCGCCCCGGCCACCAGTCTGCCCGGGACGACTTCATACTGCGCGCCGAGGTCGATGGCGACGGCGCTCGAGGCGTACTCTCCGATCGTCGAGTAGATGAATTTCACCGCCGTACCGTACCGCAATCCCTCCTCGAGAGTCCCCCCGTACGCGACGTTCGCGCTGAATTCGCCCGCCCCGAACGTCCCGAGGTCCTCCCCGTCAGGTCCGGTCCGGTGAAACTGGCCGTAGTTCATATAAAGGATGCCTGCCCCGACGTACCCGAGTCCCTCTATTTCCCCCGCAATCGCCGCGTTCGCGGAGTTGATGTCCAGCATGTGTTTGAAGTATCCGAAGGAGATCCGCCGCCCGGTCAGCGTCGCCAGGCCTGCCGGGTTGTAGAAGACCAGGTTGGGGTCGTCAGAAATGGAGATGACGCTTCCGCCCAGCGCCCCCGCCCTGGCCCCTACGTCGGTGCGGAGGAAGTCGAACGTACTCCCGGAACCCGCGTCCGCGGTCACGCAGATCGAGAGCATCAGGAAGCCCGCGCATGCGCTTCGGAGGATGGAATGCCTGGTCATGATGTCATTGTGTGCAGTCTGTCGAAATCTATGAAATCGGGCAGTGAAAGGCAACCATTTCTTCATCCGACAGGGTCTTGATTTTACCGGGGCAGCTGCGTATACTCGAACACCCCGATGATCCATCACCGGCAAGCAACACGCCGACGCGAAAATCCGGTTCCAGACCCGACCACGCGGCCTCCGCTGCCACAACTCGGGGACGGCCGGTGGTTCGGAATTCAAAAAAATGGTATTATGAAAAAGCCATGTATCGGAGGTATGATCCAGATGTCAGTCAGAATATTTTTCATACGCCCTGCGGGCCCGAAGGTCCTGACCATCTGCACGGCGGTCGCCCTTTCCCTCGCCACGGGTTGTTCAGGTTCTTCCGGGAGCTCCGACGGGCAGGGTACCGCCGGCAACCCGCGGACCACGACAGCGGCCGACACGGGTTTTGCGCGGGAACCGGATTTCCCGCCGGGCAAGTTCACCGTACAGCTCGGCGCCTACCAGTCTGAGGATGCAGCCCGGAAGATCTCCACGCTTGCGGGATCGAGGTTTTCGCGTCAGATCTTCACCGTCTACGATGCAGTCGACGGGCTGTACAAGGTCATGCTGGGGATGTTCGATACGAAGGACCAGGCGAGGGACTTCCGGGACATGATCGTTCGCCAGTA
>DATEDB010000308.1:0-2399 GCA_035286625.1 Bacteroidota bacterium | reverse complement strand
GTCGTACGCACCGGCGCATCCCACCCAGAAAAGCACGCCGGCGTCCTTGCGGTCGGCGAGTTTCGGGATCCCGAGATCGCCCGCCCAGTCGGCCCGGCTTCCATGGCTGAAGGCCCAGGGGGTGAAGTTACGTTCGAGGTTCTGGAAGGTGGTCTGCATTTCCTTCGGGAAGCGGGATTCGTTGAGGACGAGGAACCGCCGCATGTCCACGATCGCGTCAACATGCTCGATCTGCACCGGACATTCCTGGACGCACGCCATGCAGGTCGTGCAGGCCCATAATTCCTGTCCGGTGATGTACCCGTCGACGAGCTGCGGCCGCGCGGTGCCGAGTGCCGGGGCCGCCTCCCCGCCGGGCGCGTTCGCGTCGGTCCCGTTCCCCCCGGCTCCCCCGGAGCCGGCGAGGATTTCCGGAGCCCGTTCCATGAGCCGCTTCCGGATGTCCACGATTATTTTTTGGGGGGAAAGGAGTTTGCCCGTGCTGGCCGCCGGGCACGCGGCGGTGCACCTTCCGCATTCGGTGCAGGTGTACCCGTCGAGAAGCTGTTTCCAGCTCAGGTCTTCCACGTCCGCGGCGCCGAACCTGACGACATTCTCGTCGGCGAGGTCCAGGGACCTGAGGGTGCCGCGTTTCCCCGTTTTGGCGAAATAAACGTTTGGTATCGACGAGAGGATGTGAAGGTGCTTCGAGTAGGGGAGGTAGTTCATGAAACCCAGCACCAGGAGGATGTGCATCCACCAGAAGACGGTGAACCACGTCCCGACCGCCTTCACGGCCATCCCCTCGAAGAGGCCGGCCGCCGCCGTGGACGCGAAGCGCGCCCCGTTTGCCATGTCCGCGCCTCGTGCGATGTTGGCACCGTTCTGAGCGAACATCGAGCAGATGATGCACAGGATCAGCAGTAGGATAACGGTCGCATCGGTCCTCGAGCGGCCGCTGACATCCAGGCGCTTCGGAGGTGAGATGTACCTCCTCAAAAGCGCGATGATGGACGCAGCTATTACCAGGACCCCGATGAGGTCCTGGAGAAACGCGACCGGCGGGTAGAGCGGCCCGAGGGAGGAAAAGGTGAACCCGGGGGAGAGTCCTTCACCGATGGTTTCGAGGATCGCTCCCAGCAGGATCACGAATCCCCAGAAGATAAAAAAGTGCAATACACCCGCGAGCGGTTCGCGCAGGAGCTTGGACTGTCCAAAAGCGACCGTCAGCACGTTGCGGATCCTCACCCACGGCCGGTCCGACCTGTCCTCGTCCTTCCCCACACGGAGGAAGCCGATCAGCCGCCGCGCGTTGTAAAAGAGGAAGGCGAACGACGCAGCAAGGACGAATACGAAGAGGATGGCCTGGAATTCCATGGGAGTCTGCCGGGTTATTCGTGAACGATCATGTCGCCCCTGAGGACCGTGACGGCCGGGCCCCCGATCCGCACCGAGACCGCCTTCCCCCCGCGGGCGGCGACATTCACCTTCACCCGGCCCCTTCTGCCGATGGCGTCTCCCTGCTCGCCCACGAAGGTCACGCTCTCCCCGGTCGCGTTGAGAAGTCCGTGATCGTACAGGATCGCACCGAGGGGTCCGTGCGACGAACCTGTGACCGGGTCCTCGTTGATGCCACAGTTCGGCGCAAAAAACCTTGAATGGACACTGGAATCGCGGTCGATGGTCTCGAGTGTATAGATACAGATACCGGTGAGATTCCGGGAGGTGAGGAAGCTGGATATGTTCAGGAAGTTCGGTTTCAGCGTGAAGAGCGTGTGCAGTCTCTTGATGAACACGTAAAGATATGTGTTACGGAGGATCGGCACCCTGTTGTCGAATTCCACCGCCGGGATCCCGAGCAACCGCACCAGGTCAACCTTGAGATGGGGGACTTTTTCGAACTCCGGGAGCCCGAGTCCAAGTGAGACCTCGCACGATCCGGCCCCGAGTTCGACCGAGACCGGTAAAACCGGCCCGGCGGTTTCCAGGTTGAAGCTGTATGTGCCCGGCCCGGCCATGCCGAGGTGTTTCTCCTCGGCCAGGGCGTGGAAGCCGGCGATCGTGGCATGCCCGCACAACGGCACTTCCACCGTCGGCGTGAACCACCTGATCCTGACCTCCGCGCCCGAACGGGTCGGCGGGAGGATGAAGGCGGTTTCGGAGAGGTTCATCTCCCGGGCGATCGTCTGCATCTGGGATTCGCTGAGCCCCCCCGCGTCGAGCACGACGCCGGCCGGATTGCCCGTGTGCGGGGTCGTGGTAAAGGCATCGACCTGTCTGATGGTGATCGTCTTCATTCTGTGTGGACCTGTGCTTTAAGCAATGGCCAGTGACCTCAGCGTGAATCTCCCCCTGACGTAGAGGACCCTTTTCCCCACCCGGAAAAACGTTCCGGGTACGGGACCGGACAACCCTTCGCA
>DATEDB010000307.1:0-3363 GCA_035286625.1 Bacteroidota bacterium | reverse complement strand
GATATCGTCCTTTCGTGGTGCGACCAAGCGACGGAGCTTTGTCTTTCCGGCATTGCCCTTCCCGAAATCGTCTCGGCCTTCTGCTGGCTGCTGCGGGAAGATCGGGTTTCCCCGGTCCAGTATCGTCATCTCAAAACCATGCTGATGGCTGACATCAGCGACGCGGCGATATGCGATCTTACCCCGGAGGTCATCCGTCAATCGATTATCAGTCTGGAAAAGAACGTGCTGCGTGGCATGGATGCAATACACCTTGGCAGCGCGCTTGCTCTCAACGTGGACCTGTTCGTGTCGGCGGACGCCAGACAGTGTGATGCCGCCACGCAAGCCGGGTTACGGGTTGTCCTGGCATAAACCCGCACGGTAGAGAGGATGTTCATGCGCACGTTCATCGAGACCCAGTTTCCCATTGCCCACCTCTGTCAAGAGGAGGGGGGTATTTTCAACGATTGATGGAGAATCTCCATCGATCCTCCCGATCCCCCCCGACAGCGACTGTCGCCTCCAGGTCCTATTATCGTTCTTTGCCCTGGATGGCCCCCACGATTGAATTGACCGCATTCGACATCCCCAATATGATGTCGGAAATCGTTTTTCTCCCTGTCGTCCAGCGTCTGGCCCAAAGGAGTCCCGTGGCGGTCTTGATCCCCGAGGACATCAGTGCGACCGCGGTTCCCCACGGGGAACGGAAATTCCATTCTTTTCTGAAAATCCTCGAAAAAGCGCGATGTGTGCGACGACGTCCCCGAGGGATTTCGGGATCGCAGGGATACGGGATTTCCTGACAAATGCCCGCCATTGCAAAATCTTCGCGGGATCATCGGAAAATGCTTTAGTGAACGCAACAGGCGACACGGAAACTTCCGTTTCCCGATGGGAGAAGGTTTCCCGAATCGCGTCCGACAGGGTCCGGCCATTGAATTCGAACTGCCGGGAGAGCAACCAGATGTCGAAGAAATCCTTCATGCGGCTGTTCAGGGTCCCGAGCTTGACCATCGCCTCGAATTTCTCCGCGATCGCGCTCTCCCGACTGTAACCCAGAAGGCGGGGAGCGGGAAGGTCGAGAAGGGTCGGGTAATCCACCTCGTCTGGTCCCGGGACGATGACATCCCCGAAGCCGACGTCGACCTGCATTGTGATCCGGGCATTCCCAAGGTTTCCACGGAAGCGGACGCGCACCCCTTCGTAGTCGGCTTCCTCCGCGATCCGCTGACCAACTACGGATTTTACGTCGAAGAGCAGGCCGTCCGGGATCACTTCCAGGGAGCAGGCCGCCTTGATCGCATCGACAACGTCCTCGATGGTGTTGTTCATGCGCCCGAGCAGGTCGATGTCCTTCGTGGACCGGGCAAGCGGCGCTTCCCACGCGACGAGCATCAAGGCGCCCTTGAGGATGAATTTCCGGCCATGGTCCGATTTGCCGAGGCGATACAGAAAACGTTCCATGGCGAAATACTGGAGGACTTCGTTGAACGGCCGGTCTTTATCCCGAGCGATGTTGAGAAGGCGTTGGCGAACGGATGCCGCCGTGTCGACCACAGGTCGCCGGGTCACAGGAGGGCTTCCAGGTACGGACGCATGATTATTTCCACCCGACAAACTCGAGCGCAGTGAAGGAGTATGTCTATGTTGAACGATTTTCGTCGAAGATATGTCTTGAGAGCTTCCAGGGCGACATCGAGCCCGATCTTGTTGCGGTGCTTGAAGCAGTCGGCGACTGTTTTTTCCGGGCCGTAGATGCGGAGGCGGGAGCTCTACGAGAGGCCGGAGACGCCGTTCGCGGCCACGTTCATCGGGCCCGTCCCGATGAACCTCCTGGATCTCCGAGAGGATGTCGAACTCCCCGTTGAACTCAAAGACCACATAGGTCCGGTCGTCCTTGTCGATGAACCGGATCCAGTGGCGGCCCTCCCCGAGCGTTCCCCCGTCCAGGGTCAGGATTTCGGGGACGTCCATCATCCATCGCGCGAGCACTTCCCGGAGGCGGTGCCGGACCCCCCGGACCTCGATCGAATTCGCGCCCGACTCGACCTCCCCGTACCGCTCCTCCATCGTCTTTCGCCCCTGCCCGCGCCTCTCCATGGATCCATTATAACCATGGGGTGGGGAGCCATGGCTGTTGCTGGTCCCGGTGAACATCCGGTATCGAAATGGCGGCGTTCTCTCCGTCGAACATCGTTCCCGGCATCAGCTGGTCGCCGGATAAAATGCTGCAAACGCGCATCTTCTCCTACGCCGATGCGCACCGCTACCGCATCGGAACCCATTACGAGGCGCTTCCCGTGAATGCGCCGAAATGCCGCTTGCCCTGGACGATTGGAAAAACCGGTTGACATCAGATAGGGTTTATTCTTAAATAGGAACAATGCTCAGGAAACACTGGCGGGCGGAAAATATTCTCCGCGATCACGGGACAAAGGTGACCCCGCAGCGGGTGGCCATTCTTCGGGCGGTGGGGAGTGCCCGAAGTCATCCCGATGTCGACGCGGTCTACCGGGTCGTCTCCCGGGGATATCCCAACATTTCCCGGGACACGGTATATCGAACCTTGGCGATGATGGAGGAGAAAAAGATCATCGGGTCGATCCTTTTCGTCGGGAACGCGAAAAGGTACGACCCCGTCACCGCCCAGCACCACCACCTGGTCTGCACCCGGTGCCGGAGCATTTTCGATTTCGAAGAGAAGAAGTTCGACCATCTTGCCCCCCCATCCTCTTCGGTGGAGAGGTTCAAGGTGGTGCGGACCACCGTGCACGTGGAGGGGATATGCTACGCATGCCAGGGACTGAGCCGGGTCTGAAGGTCGGCAGTGGCAGTATCTGATTTCAAGGAATTTTATGCCGAACATAAAAATATCCGGAATTATGCAACTGCGGTATATCCCTGGTTAGCTGTACAAATCAAAGCATGAAAGGAAAGGAGAGCAGAGATGAATAAAGATAGCAAGTGTCCGGTAACAGGCGGAGTTGACAAACCCACTGCCGGCAGTGGCGCGTCGAACCGGGACTGGTGGCCGAACCAGTTGAACCTGAAGATCCTTCATCAGAATTCTCCCATGGGCAACCCGATGGGCGAGGAGTTCAGCTACGCTGAGGAATTCAAGAAACTCGACCTGGAGGCCCTGAAGAAGGACCTCTATGCGCTGATGACCGACTCGCAGGACTGGTGGCCGGCTGACTACGGTCACTACGGGGGGCTCTTGATCCGAATGGCGTGGCACAGCGCAGGCACCTACCGCATCGGCGACGGCCGCGGCGGCGCCTCCTCGGGCACGCAGCGTTTCGCGCCGCTCAACAGCTGGCCGGACAACGTCAACCTCGACAAAGCGCGCCGCTTGCTTTGGCCGATCAAGCAGAAAGACGG
>DATEDB010000306.1:0-4645 GCA_035286625.1 Bacteroidota bacterium | reverse complement strand
CGGCGTTCCGCCACAAGGCCTCTGAAGACAATGAGAGGACGCTGATCGGGATCGAACGGGGCGACGTCAGGGTCCTGTTCAAGCAGATCGCCGGCTCGCTCGCCCGGAGAATCGTCGCCGACGTGTCCGTCGGCGCTGGCGCGGTGGCGGGCGAACGGTTCGGGATGATCCGGTTCGGCTCCAGGGTCGACGTCCTGATGCCCGTCGCCTCAGCCGTGCATGTCAAACTGAATGATCGCGCGGTCGCGGGAGAAACAATCCTCGCGTCCCTCCCGGTGACCGCATAACATCCACAACCGGTACAAACAGGTGAAAATCACACGCGCAGTCGTACCCAGTCTCTTCACGGTCCTGAACATCTTCTGCGGTTTCAGCGCCGTTGTGCATACCGCCCAGTCGGCCTTCCACCAGGCGGCGTGGTTCATCATTCTCGCGGCAGTGTTCGACACGCTCGACGGCGTCATGGCCCGCATCACGAGATCCTCCAGCTCGTTCGGGGTGGAATTCGATTCGCTCTCCGACGTGGTGTCGTTCGGGGTCGCCCCGTCGTTCCTCGTGTACCAGGCGAAGCTGGTCGGCGACGGCGGGATCGGACTGCTGATCAGCTCGATGCCGCTGATCCTCGGCGCGCTGCGGTTGGCGAGGTTCAACAGCCAGCTGGTGGGCTTCACGAAGGAATATTTCAGGGGCCTGCCGATCCCGGCCGCGGCCCTCACACTCTCCGCCTACGTCCTCGCTTTTTACGTCGACGGTTCCGGCTTCTCCCCGCTCTGGGGATCGGCGCTGGCCCCGTCGGTCGCGGTGGTCTCGCTGCTGATGGTCAGCACGATCAGGTACGACACGATCCCCCAGGTTTCCCGCAGGGGCATCCGCCAGCACCCGGTCCGGTTTACGGTGCTGGTCGCGGCTGTGACCGCCATCGTGATCACCCGGGGCGCCGCGATGCTGCCGGTCCTCGGCCTGTATCTCGTTTCCGGCCCGCTGCGGTACGCCGTCCGGTTCATTCACCACGCGCTCCATCCCGTCACGCCGGAGCTCAAGGAAGACGAACCCGGGATGACGAGCGTCGACGTCTGACCACCGAAAGGACAAACCGTGTATCTCGCCAAAATCAATGTGACGTTGAGGCCGTCCATCCTGGACCCCCAGGGGAAAGCGGTCCGGCACGCGATCGCAAGTCTCGGGATGGAAGACGTCCGCGATATCCGCATGGGTAAGTACATCGAAATGAAAATTTCCTCGGACGACCGGGCGGCGGCGGGACGGATCGCCGATGAGGCGTGCAGGAAACTCCTTGCCAACCCGGTGATGGAAAATTTCGAATATACGCTCGAGAAAATCTGATGGGGCCGTCCCCCGCCGACGGATCGGCGAAAAAGTTCGGGGTCGTCGTTTTCCCCGGTTCCAACTGCGACCACGACGCCTACTACGTCCTCAAGAACGTTTTCCGCCAGGACGTGCGCTTCCTCTGGCACAAAGATTCATCGCTGGAGGGGGTCGACGCCGTCATTCTTCCGGGGGGGTTCTCCTACGGCGACTACCTCCGCTCGGGAGCCATTGCGCGTTTTTCGCCGATCATGAAGGAAGTGACCTCCTTCGCGACCGACGGCGGCATGGTGATGGGGATCTGCAACGGGTTTCAGATACTGTGCGAGGCGGGGCTCCTCCCCGGTTCATTGCTGCGCAACGCCGGACTGACGTTCGCGTGCCGTTTCGTTCACGTGCGGGTCGAAAACGCGCGAACGGCTTTCACCTCCGGATGCCGGGCCGGAGAGGTCCTGAAGATTCCCATCGCCCACGGGGAGGGTAATTATTACGCCGACGGGGAAACCCTGTCGGGGATGGAGAGGAATAATCAGATAATTTTCAGATATTGTGACGTACGGGGGGCCGTCACCGGCGAGGCCAATCCGAACGGCTCGGTGAAGAATATCGCCGGTATCGTGAACGGGCGGGGAAATGTCATGGGGATGATGCCGCATCCCGAACGCGCCTCTGACCCCGCCCTGCGTGAAACCGATGGGGCTAAAATATTTCTTTCGGCGATCGGCCATCTCGTCGAAAAAACGCAACTGACGCACTCTACTCTCTAAAACGCGAGGAACCTACTATGTTCGGCAGCCTTGGAACCGGCGAAATCATCCTCATCCTCCTGATCGTTCTCATCTTCTTCGGGGCGAAAAAAATCCCCGAGCTCGCACAGGGCCTGGGTAAGGGCCTGCGGGAATTCCGCAAGGCGACACGCGACATCCAGGACGAAGTGGAACGGACCGACGAACAGAAGACCATCGACCGGAAGAAGATCGACGAGACGAAGATCGACCAGAAGAACAGCGGCAAAAACTCCTGATGCGGCGGCGTCGACGTCGGCCCGGCCTGTAATACATGAGGGCGCGAGGCACCATTCGCGCCCGGGCAATATCCATCCTCATTCTGAACAATCTCTGATCATCATTCTCATCGACCGATGAATTTCCCTGACGCCCGCAGGCGTCTGCTGGGGGGAGATCGCACCTGCGAATCGATTGTGGAAGAACGCCTCTCCCTCATCCGATCGAAAACATCCCTGAACGCGTTCCTCGACGTCTACGGCGACGATTCGATGGCGCGCGCCCGGGAGATCGACAAAAAGGTGGCCGCGGGATCCGCCGGTCCGCTGGCCGGGATGGTGATCGCGCTGAAGGACATCCTCTGCATGAAAGACCGCCGCGTCACCTGCGGTTCGCGCATCCTCGGGGGCTTTATCTCTCCCTACGACGCCACGGTGGTCCGCAAACTCGACGAAGCCGACGCGGTGATCATCGGCAAGACCAACATGGACGAATTCGCAATGGGGTCCTCCAACGAAAACTCGGCTTTCGGCCCGGTGAAAAACCCCGCGGATCCCGCGCGCGTCCCCGGGGGGTCGAGCGGCGGATCGGCGGCGGCGGTGGCCGCGGGGCTGGCCATGACGGCCCTGGGCACCGACACCGGGGGTTCCATCCGGCAGCCGGCCTCGTTCTGCGGCGTGGTGGGGATGAAGCCCACCTACGGGCGGGTCTCGCGCTACGGCATGGTGGCATTCGCGTCGTCGTTCGACCAGATCGGCCCGTTCGGCACGACCGTCGAGGAAACCGCGTCGGTGCTTTCAACGATCGCAGGTCACGACCCGGCCGACTCCACATCGGCGGACCTGCCGGTTCCCGATTACGCGGCGTCCATCGGAGGTGACGTCTCCAAAATCAAAATCGGTCTGCCGAAGGAATACTTCCCCCCCGGGCTCGACCCGGAAATCCGGGACGCGGTCATGCGCGGGGTGGACTGCCTGCGAAAGGCGGGCGTAAAGATAAAAGAGGTCAGCCTCCCCCACACCGATTACACCATCGCCGCGTATTACATCCTCACCACGGCCGAAGCTTCATCGAACCTCGCCCGGTACGACGGCGCGAGGTACGGGAGAAGGGCCGAAAACCCCCGGGACCTGATGGACCTCTACCTGCGCTCACGGAGCGAGGGCTTCGGCGTCGAGGTCAAGCGGAGGATCATGCTGGGGACCTACGTGCTCTCATCGGGGTATTACGACGCGTATTACCTCAAGGGGCAGAAGGTGCGCCGCCTGATCCGGGAAGACTTCGACAGGGTCTTCGCCGAAGTCGATTGCCTGATCACTCCCACCGCCCCCTCAACCGCTTTCGCGTTCGGGGAGAAGGTCGACGACCCGCTGACGATGTACCTCTCGGATATTTTCACCGTGTCGGCGAACCTCGCCGGCATCCCCGGCATCAGCGTGCCCTGCGGGCGGGACGCAAAGAACCTGCCGATCGGCCTGCAGGTCCTGGGGAAACATTTTGACGAGCCGACGGTCCTCCGGCTGGCCTCGTTCATCGAAAAGAACCACAACTGAGCAACGCGCATCCACTATGAGCATTCTTGTCGATAAAAAAACACGGGTGGTCGTCCAGGGCATCACCGGCGGTGAAGGGACGTTCCACTCCCAGCAGATGATCGAATACGGAACCAGGGTCGTCGCCGGGGTCACACCGGACAAGGGCGGGTTGATGTACAGGGGCAACGCCGAGTACGGCTTCAGGAAGCCCGTGCCGGTGTTCAACACCGTCGCTGACGCTGTCCGCGAGGAGGGGGCCGACGTGAGCATCATCTTCGTGCCCGCCGGATTCGCCGCTGAGGCGATCATGGAGTCGGCCGCCGCCGGCATCCGCCTGACGGTGACCATCACCGAGGGGATCCCCGTGCGGGACATGGTCAGCGTCTTCGATTACATAGGCAAAACGGGCACCCGGCTCATCGGCCCGAACTGTCCGGGCATCATCACGCCCGGGGAGTGCAAGCTCGGGATCATGCCGGGGTTCATCCACCGGCCCGGGAGGATCGGTGTCATCTCCAGGAGCGGCACACTGACCTACGAGGCAGTGTGGCAAATCAGCGAACTGGGGTTCGGCCAGTCCACCTGCATCGGCATCGGGGGCGACCCGGTGATCGGGACCCGGTTCATCGACGCGCTTCGGCTGTTCAACGATGATGACCGGACCGAGGGCGTCGTCATGATCGGCGAAATCGGAGGGACCGCGGAGGAGGAGGCGGCCGACTACATCAAAAAGCATTTTCCCAAGCCGGTGATCGGGTTTATCGCGGGACGCACCGCTCC
>DATEDB010000305.1:0-4396 GCA_035286625.1 Bacteroidota bacterium | reverse complement strand
AAGACGTGGTTTTCGACGCAGCGGGCCTGGGCGCAATATCTCACCCGCAGGTACGCGGTGCGTTCGTCCGTGGAGAAGGGGACGAAAATGATCTGCGCGCCTTTTTCGACGGCGATGCGGGAAAGTTCAGGGAACTCGATATCATAACAGATCTGGATATTGATTTTGCCCTTGTCCGTGTCGAAGACCTCCACGCTGTCTCCCGGCTCCACTCCCCACCAGCGACGCTCGTTCGGAGTGACATGGAGTTTGTACTGCTTGCAGATCGAGCCGTCCCGCCTGAACAGGTAGGCGACGTTATAGAGATGGCCCTCCTCCAGTGAAAAATGCGTTCCGCCGATGATGTTGATATCGTATTTGATCGCCATCTTGCAGAAGAACTCGAGGTACTGCGGTGTGAATTCCGCGAGCTTCCGCACGGCCAGACCCGGCCGCTCAGCCGGGGTGAACGAGAGGAGCTGCATCGTGATGATTTCCGGAAAAAGGATGAAGTCGCTTTTGTAATCGGCTGCCACGTCAATGAAATACGCGCATTGTTTCGCAAAATCGTCGAAGGATTCGATCTCGCGCATCTGGTACTGGACGGTGCAGATTCGGATCACCCGGGTGGCGACGAATTTCTTGTGAACGTCGGGATGGTAGTCGAGGTTGTTCCATTCCAGCAGTGTGGCGTAACCGCTGGACTCGGTGTCCGAGGTCATATAGTCATCGATCAGACGCTTCAGCACGAACCCGTTGGACAGCTGGGCGGTGAGTACGGGATCGATAAGTTCTTTGGAAATCACCTTTTCAACGTACAGCCGGGCGCTCATCTTATCCTTATGCGCGATATATCCCGGTATTCTTCCCCCAAGGACGATCCTCATGAGGTTCATTTTCTTGGCGAGCCGTTTCCTGGCATCGTAGAGCCGCCTCGCCAGCCGAAGCCCCCTGAACTCCGGGTCCACCATGATCTCTATGCCATAGAGCGTATTTCCCCTGGGGTTGTGGTTGCGAATATAGCCCTGGTCGGCGATGTCCCTCCAGCTGTGGTATTCATCGTACATGGCAAAATCCAGCACCAGGCTGCTGGAGGAGGCCACGATTTTTCCATCGTACTCGACACAGATCTGTCCTTCGGGAAAGATCTCCAACTGGCTCTCGAACTGCTCGATTTTCCAGGGGGTCATTCCGGGAAAGCATTTCAGTTGCAACTCCACGAGCCAGTCGAAATCGGCGAGCGTGACAGGGCGGACCTTTATCTTTTTCTCGAATGCGGCGACGTCGATTTTCATTCTGTGAGTGTCCGGAAATGTTTTCTCAATATACGTCCGCTCCTAAAAAAAACAAATTACGACTAAATAACCAAAAAATAATGGACTCCGGCAAGGGTTTACGGCGATATTTTACCGATATGGAAAAAAAATTTGGAAAACCCTTGACATTCCGGGATAAGGATGTATGTTATATTATGCAACGGATCGTCAACTCAGGCTCATCTGTGAGCAAAAAAGCCGGGATTATCGTGGTAGCGCTCTGCTATCTGCTCGTCGGTTACGGAGTCCCCCTCGCGGTCCGCTCGTCAGGGACCGCCGATCAGGAGACCGTTCGTACCAAAAAGGGCAGAACCCTCCCGAAATCGATGCAGACGCGTCCGCTGTGGCAAATCGTCAAACACGTTCCCGTTCTCCAGAAACAATTCAGCCCGGACGTGACCTGCGTGATCCGGACCGATGACTTCAACGTCGACAGCTTCCGTGAAACCCTCAATGAGCCATCCATCAGGGCTGTCGCCTACTCCCGATCTCCGCTGCACCGTAAATTAAGGGCCCCTCCCCTCAGCTGATTCTTCCGTACGCCCGGAGTGCAACCTTCCACGGGCGCCGGTCGTATGGCGGTTAATTCTCCGCGATCTTAACGACTTTTTCGGAATCCAATCTTCAGTTAATTAACAAACCAAGGAGGTATCCTATGAGATATCTGTTAGTTCCAATGTTCTGTATGACACTCATGCTTTACGCTCTTCCGGCGTTCGCTCAAACAAATTTTGCCGTGACGATCCTGGCCGAGGATGGATCCGGCTGGGTGGACTCGGTGAAAATCGGCAAATATACGACCGCGACAAACGGCATCACCGACAGCATCAGCCCCCTGCTTGTTGAAGCCGAACTTCCCCCGGTTCCGCCTGCCGGTTCGGAACAGGCCGCTGATCTGCGCCTGGATGACCCGGCCGGCGGAGGCGCCTACGGGCAGGGAGTCGGGGTCGACGTCCGTCACCTGGTGAGCGATGGTCAGAAAGATATTTACCGCCTGAAATTCCGCCGCAGCGGTGAAGGCACCGGCGTGACACTGTCGTGGCCCGCGGGCCTCGACGCGGTCGGCGGGGGCGGCTTCTACCTGAGCGACGGCCTCGGCGGCTTCGTGTTCCCGACGGTGGCGATGCACGAGGTCACTTCATTCGACGTGCCCGCTCCCTACGACGGCCTCTCCGGAGGATTCGTCGACATCGTGGTCGGCGACGGGTCGATGATGCGGACCTTCCACCCGGATTCGATCTCCCTGGCGGTCGATTCGAAAGGCAAATACGGTAAATACCAGAAACGCAAACCGATCGCCAACGAGTTTCAGATCACGCTGAACGCCCCGGCGCGCGCCGAGGGAGCGGAGTTCCTGTACATCGATTTCAGCATGAAGATCCTCGACGGCCTGATATCCTTCCCGGGGAACGGACACGTTCCCATCAATTTCGGTTCTTCGCAGAAGAAGTTCACCTTCAGCTTCGTCCCGCCGCTCGATTCCGCCCAGACGGTGGTGATCAATGCGACCGGCGACAAGGGGAAGGCCGTCAAGGGCAAGTATTACTTCTATAATACGGCCTCGCTGAAACTCGACAAGAAAACTAAGACGGTGTGGGCGACAGACTACCAGATCCTCCGGATGCCCTTCCCGAACGTGAACAACATCGGCGAGGAGCTCTACGAACAGGGAGTGACGCTCGGCATCGGCCTCACAACGCAGGTGGGAACGACGCTCAAAAAAGGCCTTCCGTACAAACCCATCTTCCGCTCGATCAGCGTACCGAAGAAATGGAAGGACGTCACCAAAACTCTCTGGAAGTACAAGAAACCCGTTGTGCACCTCCAGACACACGGAACGGCACAATGCCTGGATACCATCAAGGGGAAAATCAACTACAAGAAACCGATCAAATCGATAGATCCGCTGAAATACATCCGGTACAAAGGCGATCCGAATTACGGAAACCCCCTGGTGGCCCATATGCTGGCGCTGAAGTTCAATATCGCGATCAGCGCGAAGGACAAGACGCCGGCACAGGGATTCGGCGAGCTGATCTACACCAACGCGGGACACCCGCTCGACGGCAAGACGGTGAACGATATCGCGCTGCACGGCGATTCGGCGCTCTCCTGCTGGGGCGGACTGCCTTCGGGATGGAGCTACCAGGATCTGGCGGATTTCCTCGAGACGCTTAACAATGAATTCTCCGGTCCGTTCGACACCGTGTCGTTCGGCAGCCCCGCCGACGGCAAACCGGTTGGCGGGACGGTGGCGACGGGTGTGAAGGCCGTCGCGCTCTCGGACATCTTCACCGGGTCGGGCGCGAGCTTCGCGCCGGCGGCGCCTGCGGACTACAGCTCGCTGTACGACGTGCCGGAGGTGTTCAGCCTGTCGCAGAACTATCCGAACCCCTTCAACCCGACGACGACCATCGAGTTCACGATTCCCGAGGACGCGATTGTGTCGCTGAAGGTGTACAACATGCTGGGCCAGGAAGTCGCGACCCTCGCCGACCTGGAAGAATTCACGGCGGGCGAGAACTGGGTCGAGCTTGACGGCGCGACCCTGGCGACCGGTATTTATTATTACCGGATCTCGGTCAACGACGGCCAGTTCCAGGAAGTCAGGAAAATGGTCCTCATGAAATAAGAGGGACCGGAAACATTGGGAGGCTCATAACTACCTCGGAGCACCCCGTCGGAGTGGAAGCCGGCGGGGTGCTCTTTATTTTTTCCTCTCCCCGGAACCCGATTCCCCCCGGAATTTCCCTCGTTGTTTCCCATCTGAAAAATTCATAATTTCACGGGGTATTATTGCAATTCCGTCGGCGTCCAACGTCCACAAAACCGCCACCGAGTCATGCCTTTTAACTACGAAACTGCTTTTCCCCTGATCGCCATCTGTTCGCTGGGCATTATTATTCTGCTCGTGGAAATCGTACTGAAAAAGACCGAATCCGTCAGTTATGTCATCAGCATCATCGGACTGCTCACAGTTGGCGTTATGATCTTTCCCGGGGTTCCCGGCAGCGGAGGGGGTCCCGCCTCTTTCCGCCCGGGTCTTCTGTTCTGCGAGGTGTTCATCGCGGCGGCCCTCCTGACGGTCGTGTTTTCGGGGG
>DATEDB010000304.1:0-6804 GCA_035286625.1 Bacteroidota bacterium | reverse complement strand
CAGCCGCGCCTGAGCAGCCGTGTACGCCGCGTAGAGGCGATGCGTCGGACCCCCGCCGCCATCCGCGGGGCAGTGTGCGGTCGGGGCAATCCGAACATTCGTTCCGGCACCGGCGCCCGTAGTTGGTTTCTCCCCGCGCGCGCGGGTGATAAACGCGTTCTGGGCGTGGTCGAACATCATCGCGTGGAGCACGCTCGACAGGCCCGCGGCCGCCACCCCGATCCACAAGTTCATCCCCAGGTATGAAAATCCGATTCCGATCCCGAGGAAAATCACCGTTGTTCCGATATAATCTGCGACGCCGTCCCAGAGGCGCCCGTTGGGCGTTCCGCTCCCCTGGAGGCGCGCCAGCTGACCGTCCGCACAGTCGAGGATATTGGCGACGGCGTACCACGCCGCGCCCACCGCGAGGAGGGCAATCGTCCCGAAAGCGAAACAGTATGCCGCGGCAAGCGCCGCCGCCAGCGAGAGGATGGTGACCTGGTTGGGTGTGATCGGGGTGCGGTAGACCGCTCGCACAAACAGGTAGGCCGCCGGTCTGTAGAACCAGAGGTCGAAGAGTTCTTCGGCTTCCGGATGTTTCAGTGAACGCCGGTACTCTCCGATCGGCATATCAGGATCCCGGGTTTTGAAGTTTGGAAACGATCAACCGGGCGTCTGCGATGGGGTCGGTCGTGAACGGCTGCGTGGCTTGATGAATGACCGAAGTCGTGAGCCGTACTGCGGCCTCCCTTACTTCGGCGGACAGGTCATGGTCCGCGCCGGCTTTGAGTAATAATGTCTGCGCGTCCCCGCTCCACTGCCCGCCCTCCCGCTCCCGATAGTGCGCCTGAAGGGCTATACCCGACGCGCGTCGCGCGCATACGCGGGCCTTGCCCTCGTTGCCCGCCGACAGAGCGTCGCGGGCGCGGTTCAGCTCTGTGGCGATACCTTTTTTTTCTTCGTCGGTGAGCGTCATGATTCAAATATCCCGGCGTACGACTTTTCGTACCACTCCTTCGTGAGGTCCATCCAGAAAAAGAGCCCCTTCCACTCCCCGAATCGGGCGTAATGTTTTTCGATGACGGAATCCCTTACCGGCCGGCCCCGCCTGTGGATGGAAGCAAACTGTTTCCGACACCAGCTGTCGATGCCCAGCTCGTCGTACCGGCCGATAAGCTTCAGAATGTTGCCGGCAGCGTAAGGCCCTACCCCCTTCACCGACGCAATTTCTTCGCGGATCACCTCTGGAGCGACCCCCGGGTCCCTCCATCGCTCGATATCAAGGTCGCCGTCGGCCACCCGTGTCGCGAGTTCAAGCAGGTATGGTGAGCGGTACCCCGCGCGGATCTTCGTGCGGTAGAATTTTTCGCTGACCGAGGCCATGGCGGCAGGGGTTGGAAAAGGCTTTCCTGTCCTGAGGCCTGTGCCGGGCCTGGCGACGGTACCAGCTCCGAGCTTATCACACAGGTTGCGCGTGAGAATTTTGGTGAGCGCCCAGCTGCAATTCGTCGTGCAGATCATCTTGACGGTGTCTTCGAACACCGAAGGCGAGCGGAGGAGCCGGCCTGCGCCCAGCCGGCGGATCCAGGCGAACTCCCGGTGCCGCGCGGCCGCGGTATAAAACGGCCTCATGTCCTGGTCGATGCGGAAAACGGCGCGGACGAGGTCGGAGAGTTCCCGGCGGCGGGCCGTTTCAAGAGATTTTTCGTGCGGGATGTTTACCACAAGCGAACGCCCCTTTTGCGAAAAATCCGCGTGTATGATTTTTCGCCTTCCCATGAGCAGGGGGCGGTGGAGAGACTCGGTACGATGGTCGAACGAGAACGGCGGGAGGTCCGCCCAGCCGTGGCTCAGGACGACCGACCTGAACCTGAAGCCGGGAGGCAGATCGATCGAAAACTTCAAACCGCCACGTTCTCCGACGCGAAGCGGGCGAGAAGGCGCCTGTTGGTGGGGTAGTCCGCCACGCCTTTCAGGAGCAGGAGAATCGCCTCCTTCGGCTTCATCTTATTGAGCGCGCGCCGGAGCGCGTGGTACTTGGGGGTTTCGCTTTTAAACAGCAGTTCTTCCCTCCTCGTCCCGGACTCCACTACGTTGATGGCGGGAAAGATCCTTTCGTTGGCCAGGTCGCGGCTTAGGATCAGCTCCATGTTCCCGGTTCCCTTGAATTCCTGGAAAATCAGTTCGTCCATCCTGGAGTTGGTGTCGATGAGCGCGGTGGCGATGATTGTCAGAGACCCGCCCCCTTCCAGCGCACGGGCCGCGCCGAAGATGCGCTTGGGAATTTCAAGGGCGCGGATGTCCACCCCGCCCGACATCGTGCGGCCGCTCCCCCTCTGCACGGAGTTGAACACCCGGCCGAGGCGTGTGAGGGAATCCAGGAGGATCACCACGTCGCGGCCGGCCTCCACCTTGCGTTTGGCGTACTCGAGGACCAGCTTCGCAAGCCTCGCGTGTGCCTCCGCATCGTGATCGTTCGAACTGGCGAAGACCTCGCCTTTTATGGTCCGCCTCATGTCGGTGACTTCCTCGGGCCGTTCGTCCACCAGGAGGATGAGCAGGTCGATCTCGGGATGGGCCGCGCCGATGGTGTGGGCGAAACTCTGCATGAGCATCGTCTTCCCCGCCTTGGGCGGCGAGACGATGAGCGCGCGCTGTCCCTTGCCGACCGGCGCCACCAGATCGACGATGCGCATCGACGTGTCGGCGCTGGGGCCGGAGAGATGGATCCGCACCACCGGGTCGATGGCGGTGAGACTCTGGTACTCTTCACGGCTGGCCCAGTCGTGGGGAGGCAGGCCGTTGACAGCGGTGACCACCGAGATCTTCCGGCCGCCCCGGCCGTTTCCGGTGACCGAGCCTTCCACCCCCGAGCCGTCACGCAATTTCCATTTCGAGATGAGGTCCGGGGTGACGTGGGGGTCGTCGGGGTGGCGGTCGATCATCAGTGAATGCTGTCTCAGCCGGCCGCCCCTGCGGCCGTCGAGTTCGAGGATTCCGTAAAATGTCTGTTGGTTCATTCAGAAAAAGTGAAAGTCACGAAAGATGATTCGACCCCTCAGAAATCGGAGGGATGGTCGATATCCATTTCGATCTTCAGTGAGGAATTTGCGTGGATGATGGATGAACCCTTATCAGGAATCTGGAATTCCCAGTCGCCCCGGGCGTTCCTGACGACCGAACCCCAGAGTTTGCGGATTTTCCATGAGGTGAACTGCTCCCAGAACACCCATCCAAAGTAGGCAATTTTTCCGTCAATGTAAAAGGCAGGCACCCGCTCCCCCGGCCGGACGGGCACCGCGGCAACCTTCGTGGGGGTATACCCCTGATTGAGCAATTCGGCGACAAACATGGGGGTGATGTCCCTCCCCTCGTATTCCAGCGAGTGGACCGCCCTTTTGACGGTCCGCCCCGAGACGATCTGGGCCAGCGCCTCCCGGATCTTCCGGTCGGAATCTCCCCCGGGAGAATCCAGGATAAAATCCATTGGAAAATATAGAGACACCGGCCATGAGATGCAATATGATCCGGCTTGAGAATCACCGATTCTCTGCGTATTTTTCGCTTCTCCGATGGCATCGAGAACCGGCATAGCGTACAACGAGATATTCCTCGGGCATGACACCGGCCCCGGCCATCCCGAACGACCCGCCCGCCTGGAATCTCTCATCGCTCATCTTCAATCGTGCGGACTCTGGACAAACCTTCAGCATGTGATGATCGACCCCGCCCCGGAAGAGTGGATCCTGAAGGCCCATTCGCCGGACCATGTCCGCTTCGTGAGGGACGCCTGCCTCTCGGGCCGGGGGGTCCTCGACGACGGCGACACCCGCGTGTGCGCCGTGTCGTACGACGCGGCGCTGCTGGCCGCCGGGGCGGTGATCGCCGGGGTCGACGCGGTCATGTCGGGCGTGCTGAAAAACGTTTTCTGCGCCGTCAGGCCGCCCGGCCACCACGCCGAAAGCGGGCGGGCCATGGGCTTTTGTTTGTTTAATAATGTCGCCGTCGGCGCCAGGTACGCCGCCTTCCGGCACTCCGTCAAACGGGCGGCGGTGATCGACTGGGACGTGCATCACGGCAACGGCACGCAGGAAATCTTCTACGCCGACCGTTCGGTATTCTACGTCAGCCTGCACCAGTACCCGTTTTATCCCGGCACGGGGGCGGCGGATGAACGGGGCACGGGCGACGGCCGCGAATACACGCTGAACATCCCGCTGGGCACCGGCTCCGGCGACGGGGAATACCTCGGGTCGTTTCGCCGGGACGTCCTCCCGGCTCTCGACGCCTACCGGCCCGAACTGATCTTCATCTCGGCGGGATTCGACGCCCACCGCCTGGACCCCCTCGCCGGCATGAAACTCACCGAGGAATCCTTCGCCGAAATGACCCGGCTCACCATGGAGGCCGCCGGAACCCTGTGCGACGGCAGGATCGTCTCGGTGCTCGAGGGGGGGTATCACCTCGACTCCCTGGCACGCTCTGTGGAATCCCACCTGCGCGTCCTTTCATCCTGAACGCCACGGACACGCGCCGGCGGTGGTGCGGATCTTGACTTTCAACACGGGCTTCGCTACTATGCGTCACTGACGGCTGATGAAAACCTCCGCGACAATCGTTTCACTGAAACTCCTTGCCGCCTCCACCCGCGTCCTCCATGGGATCACTATCGGCATCGTCATCCTGTACGTCCTCCCCTTTATTGCGGGAATGGCCGACGACGCGGGCTCGTATTCGTATGTGAGAGTGTCGCTCGAGGCCGAACGCATAATGAGCCTCGAGGTGAAAAAGGTGTTCCCCACGCAATACGGCGGCAAGGACCTGACGAGGTTCATCGTCATCGGGGCGGCGCTCCTCTTCGGGGGAATCCTGAGCCGCACCGGCGACCGGTTGCAGGTGAAGGCCCAGTTTTTTACGTACAAAAACAACTTCGAGGAATGGAAGGCCCGGATGAACCTCTCGGAGAACTCCATCATCCTGTCGCCCCTCAACCGGACCCTCGATGAACTGAAGAACGCCAGGAGGAAGGACCGCGACAGGCTCCTCCGGGAATACGCCCAGGCCAAGAAGCAGCTCGACGCGATGGGCAGGGACCTCGCCTTCCTCGCGGTGGACATCGTGGACTCCACCGGGATGAAGCAGGGGGAGGAACAGGCGATCATCGAGCACGATTTCAGGGAGTACAAGAAATTCGTCGGGAGGATTTTCACCGCCAACGGGTGCCTGAAGTCCGCCTGGACGCCGGACGGCGTGATGAGCTGTTTCACCTCCGTCGACGCCGCCGTGCGGGCCGCCAGGGAGATCATCACAGGACTGGAGCGCTTCAACCGGGAGGTGAAGTCGGTCAAAAGGGATTTCGTCGTCCGGTGCGGGGTGAACTCGGGTTTCGTCTATTACGACGACTCGGTACCCCTCGAGGAGATCAGCGACCGGGTCATCGACGTCGCGGGGCACATGCAGAAACACGCCAGACCGAACAGCGTCTGCGTCGCGAAACCGGCCATCGAACCCCTCAACGACCGGGAGGGCTTCGAAGCCTCGGGCAGGGTCGTGGACGGGTACGAAGTCTACGAGTGGGCTGATTCAGTCGGAACTACCCGACGGTGATGCCCCCCGCCGCCCCTATCCCTTCTTCCACGTCGTCCCGTCTTTCTTGTCCTCCAGCGTGATCCCGATCTTCTGAAGGCCCTCCCGGATCCTGTCCGAGAGCTCCCAGAGCTTCTCCTTCCTGACGGCCGCGCGAAGGCCGATCAAAAGCTCCATCAGTCCGTTTTCGGCCGACGGCCCGCCCCCCCCGACCGTTTCGCCGGCGGGCAGGAGCCCGAGGACATCGCCCGCGGCAGTCCGGAAGAAATCCAAGTACTCCTGAAGCGTGCCCGGGTCGGCCCCGCCCGAATCGAGCATGGAGTTGACCTCGCGCGAAGCGTCGAACAGGACGGCGATCGCCTGCGCGGTATTGAAATCATCGTCCATCGCCGCGAAAAAGTTTCTGCGCCACATCGAGGCGGCGTTCTCCCCGGATCGTGTTTTCCCGGCGGCGCGCTCGAGGTTTCCGACGGTGTTCAGGAGCTTCTCGTACCCCTTCGACGCGCCCCCGAGCGCCTCTTCGGTGAAATCGAGCGTACTCCGGTAATGGCTCTGCTGGATGAAGAACCTCATGACGAGGGGGGAGCGCTGCCTGAACGCGTCCTTGAGGGAGATGATGTTCCCGAGGGATTTCCCCATCTTCTGCCCGCCGACCGTCACCAGGTTGTTGTGGATCCAGTATTTCACGAACGGTTTGCCGGTGAGGGCCTCGCTCTGCGCGATCTCGCACTCGTGGTGCGGGAAGACGTTGTCCATCCCACCGCCGTGGATGTCGAAAAACTCCCCGAGGTATTTCATCGACATGGCCGAGCACTCCAGGTGCCAGCCCGGGAACCCCATCCCCCACGGGCTGGGCCACTGCAGAATGTGACCCGCCTCAGCTTTTTTCCAGAGGGCGAAATCGTTCGGATGTTTTTTATCAGATTTCACGGGGACCCGGGTGCCGGTCTCCGCGTCGCCGGTGCTCCGGTGAGAGAGTTTGCCGTAATCCGCGTCCTTCGACACGTCGAAATACACCGAACCCGACGCCTCGTAGGCGTAGCCCTTCTCCAGGAGTTTCCTGGCCAGTTCGATCTGCTCGACGATGTGGCCGGTGGCCCTGGGCGAGATGTCGGGCCTCAGGACGTTCAGCGCGTCCATGTCCTCGAAGTAACTCCTGGTGTAGGTCTCGACGATCTGCATCGGGTGCAGCCTGTCTGCCTTCGACCGCTTTTCGATCTTGTCCTCGCCCTCGTC
>DATEDB010000303.1:0-3651 GCA_035286625.1 Bacteroidota bacterium | reverse complement strand
GGGGCAAAATATTTCCCGGAGATGCCGAGCGATTCGGGGGCGGACGGATCGGACAGTTCCACGACCCTCACCGCCGCGGTATTGTTCCGCATCCAGTTCAGTCCGACGATCCCGATCCCCGCCGGATCCGATTCCACGGCGCTGATCAGCTCCCGGCTCGTCAGGCATACCTTTTTCGGGGCGGTATACCCCCTTCGTCCCGGCTTCAGTCCGGGGAGACGGCCCGCGACCACCTCGCAGGCGGCGGAATTCTTATCGGGAAGATACACGTTGATTTTCCCGGGGGAACCATTCCAGCCGAGCAGGCCCCAGTCCATGGAGGCGCCGGTGAATATGCTGTCGGCGCCCGGAAGGGTCAGCCGGGTCACATCGTTGGCATTATTGACGATGATCGCCACCGCATCGAGGGCGATCCTGAATTCGTTCACCTCAATGTTGAATTTTTTCTGTATCGCCTTTTCCTCGGCATTCATGGCCCGCGCGGTCACGATCAGTTTCACGCTGTCGTTGAACAGGTCGCCGATGGCTTCGCGGTCAGGCCTCGGCCTGAGTGTGATCTCCGCCTCAGGATAGAGCTCCTCAAATCGTGTTTCCGCCGTCCGGAGAAGGGGTAATACCTCCTCGCTGACGGAGAACGTGACGCGCCCGCGGGTCGGTGTCTCTGCCCGGCGCTCGCCGCATCCGGCCATCATGATGAGACAGGCGATCAGCGACAGGACGGTCACAATCCGCCGGGACCGCCGTAGCAGATCCTTCTGCATCGTCAGGTCCCCCTGCCGCCCGTCGGATCATGAGGATCCCCGGCGCCGGTCGTTTCCTGGCTTTCGACCCGATTGTCGACCGTATCCCCGTCCGGTCCCACATCGACCGGCGGGCGCTTCAACCTGTACACGACCATTCCGATCCGGTACGCCGCGTAGAGTGTCATCACACTGCCCAGCGTATAGCGGTAATTCACCGGTATCCCGTCCGGCAGAAAAATCCCCGTCAGCAAAACGACGCCGAGAAACAGGATCAGCGACGCGGTGACGATGCTCAGCGCCGTGAGAAATGACTGGAGGTTCATGTGTCTCTCATGTTTCACCCGGCGCACCCGCGGAATAAGCCCCGCGGGGGGCAGGTGTTCGCATCTTATTTGTTCAGCTTGAACCTGAAGGGAACCGCAGCCCAGACCGCGACCGGGCCGTTATTCATCATGGCCGGTGTAAACACCCACCCCAGGGCGGCCTTGATGGCGTTCTCATTGAAGATTTCGTTGTCCGTCTTCATGATGACCGCCTTCTTCGCCCTCCCTTCCTTGTCCACGAGGATCTTCACCCACACGGTCCCTTCGACGCTGGCGCGGCGCGCGATCTCGGGGTAATCCGGGGTGACCTGTTTGATCGGCACGGGCTGCACTTCAACCGGTACGAAATCGGGGGGGTCCTCGTCGATGTTGATGTCCTGTTCGATCGCCACGTTTCCGTTCGCATCGCCGGTGCTGATCGCCGGGCTCTGGATGTCGGAAAGCTCCTGCTGTGTGGCGATCGTCTGCTCGGGGTTGACCTCGGCGTCCGGCACCGGCACGGGAACGCCCACGCTCGGCTTGGTCACCGGCACGCTCACCGCGACCTGGGGCGCGGCTTCGGTGTTGGTGATCGAGGGTGGCGGGCCCAGGTCGGTATATTTCATGATCCGGACGGTCATGATGTGCTCGTCGTCCTGACTGAAAATATTCCTGCCGTAGTAGATTCCGATGAGCAGGAGGTGCAGCGAGACCGCGATGATCAGCGCCTTCAGGAGATTTTTCTTGTAGACGGCCTTGATCTCCTGCATCCCGGCATGTGCCGATGGTACCATTGCCTGATTCGTCATAATCTATCCCTTCCTCACAGTATTTTATCGAGGATTTTTTTGTCGCCATCCTCCATCGGGGCAAGGCTGAAGCGCGTGACGTTCGCGAGATTGAGCTCGTCCATGATGTCGACCATCATCTTGTACTTCCCTTTGCGGTCGATCTTGATCAGCGTGATCAGCTTGGGATTCGCCTGGTTCCGCTCGGTCATCAGCGCCCTGAGTCCCTTGAACTCCACTTTTTCCGGCGTATCGCGACCGATATTCCAGTACATGGCGCCATCTTCCTTCACCCTGAGGGTCATGAGATTACTCTCCGGGACCTCGACGGTGACGTCGTTGCTCGGCGGGAGGTTGATCTCCATCGTCTGGGGTTTGTTCATCGTCGTCGTAAGCATGAAGAAGGTCAGGAGCAGGAACGCGATGTCCACCATGGGGGTGTTGTCTATGCGTATGCCCACCCGCCGTTTCTTCTTCTTTTTCCCTTTTTTCTTATCGTGGCCTCTCGGCCCCGGTGCATCAACTGCGCCCATTGTCTTCTCCTAGTCGTTTTCCAGGTCGGTCACGAGGTTGAACCTGGTGATGTTGGTTTTCTGGAGGATGTTCATCACGTCCTCCGCTATCCCGTAGTCTGCCTTCTGGTCCCCCTTCACCACCGTGCGGAGGCGCGGGTTGGCGATGCGGGCCTTCACGAGAAGGTCGCCGAGGGCTTCCTTGGTCACTTCCATACCCGCACGGAGCTTATTCTCCTCCCCGAAGATCCGTTCGGTCAGTTTCTGGGAGTCGAAACCGAGGAAAATCCGGTTATCTTCGCTGAGAGTGATGATCATGACGTCCGAATCGGGCAGCTTGAAGAAAGAGTGCGAGGACGGGAGGATGATCTGGACCTCTTCGGGCGGACGGAACTGCGTCGTCAGCATGAAGAACGTCAGCAACAGGAACCCCACGTCGACCAGCGGGGTATTGTCGATTGAGACTCCGATCCTCTTGGTTTTTATTTTCGGCATGGCTGGGGACCTTTCTTATTTCACCTTCAGTGTCTGCAGGATGTCGTAGCTGGCTTCGTCGATCATGTAGGTGAAGTTGTCGACCTTGTTGACGAAGAAGTTGTAGGCGACGATACCCACGATGGCCGCGAAGATGCCGAGCGCGGTGTTGATGAGCGCCTCGGAGATGCCGATCGAGAGCTGGATCGCGTCCGGAGCGCCCGCCTGGGCGAGGGCCGTGAACGCGCGGATCATCCCGATCACCGTCCCGAACAAGCCGAGCATGGTCGCGATCGAGGCGATGGTGGACATGGCGATGAGGTTTTTTTCGAGGATCGGCATTTCGAGCGCCGTGGCTTCCTCGATGGCCCGCTGGACCTCGGCCATCTGTTTATCGGCATCCTGCACCCTGCCTTCCTTCGAGAAGGATGAATACCGCTCAAGGCCGGCCCGGAGAATGTTCGCCATGGAGCCCCGCTGCTTGTCGCAGTGGCCGACGGCGTCGTCGACCTGACCGCCGGCGAGCGACCGCTGGACGTTCTTCAGGAAGGTCGCCAGCGAGCCCTTACCCTGGGCTTTTTTCAGTGAGAAGATGCGCTCGATGATGAACGTGAAGACCATCAGCGACAGGGATATCAGCGACGGTACAACCGGCCCGCCCGTGTAGACGGTTCCCATCAGGTTATTCGGCCTCTGGCGGTTTTCACCGTCCTTGAAGTTCCCCGGGTCACCGAGGATGAACCAGTAGATTCCGATGGATATGAGGATCGCGGCTAAGATCACGATCGAGACGAATGTTGATTGTTTCATGCCTGTGACTCCTATAGAATAT
>DATEDB010000302.1:0-3774 GCA_035286625.1 Bacteroidota bacterium | reverse complement strand
ACATGGTTGCAAAAAAGGCCGAGACCGCGGGGACCGGTCCGCACCACGACACGGACCTCAGGTGGGAAGCGATGATCCCTGTGCTCGAGGGCAGGGTCCCGGTCCTGCTCGACGCAGGGGATATCCGGCAGATCGAGGCGGCCGTGGCCTGGGCGGAGCAGGAAAAGGTCAGGCTCATCATCACCGGCGGGTACGACGCCCCGCGGGCGGCCGCCCTCCTGAAGGAGCACGGGATCCCCGTCATCGCAGGTCCGATCCAGTCGACGCCGCGACGACGGTGGGAACCGTACGACGATCCATTCACGCTGCCGAAGAGGCTCCACGATGCCGGCGTGGAATTCTGCATCACCGGCGGCGGCGGTTACGAGAACGAACGCAACCTTCCCTATCAGGCCGCGGCGGCGGCCGCCTACGGGCTTCCCGTCGACGAGGCGCTGAAGGCCATCACGCTCTACCCCGCGAAAATCCTCGGGATCGACGACCGAGTGGGTTCTCTCGAGACGGGCAAGGACGCGACGCTCATCGTCACCACGGGCAACCCGCTCGAGATCACCTCGAACGTGGAGATGGAATTCATCAGGGGAAAATCGATACAGCTCACCAGCCGGCACACGCACCTGTACGACAAGTACAGGGAGAAATACCGCCGGCAGGGTATCGAGTGAACGGCACGATTTCAGCCGGCGAGACGGTGCGAAAACACCGGCTCGGCCACATCCCGGAACTGCGGCTGGGGACGGATATCACCGACGGCCGTTTCCCCGCCAGCTGTTCGATGGTGAACTGCAATTCGGACTGCTGCAGCGGCGGGGTCTACGCGGACATGGCGGAGTACGAACAGATTCTCCTCCGCGCGGATCTCGTAAGGTCGCAGATGGATCCGGACCAGGTGACGGATTCTGAATCATGGTTCGAGCGGGAGGTCGTCGAGGACGCCGACTTTCCGTCCGGCAGGGCTGTGGGGACCGAAGTCTATAACGACCGGTGCGTTTTCCTCGACTCGCGGGGGCAGTGCGTTCTCCAGAAGGCCGCCGCCGCGTCCGGGATGGACCGGTACGCCCTCAAGCCTTTTTTCTGCTGGATCTACCCGGTAACGCTGAACTCGGGCGTGCTCGCCCTCGACAATCCTGATTTCGTGGATCGTCCCGCGTGTTGTACACACGGGGAGATGGGAGAATTGACCGTGTTCGACGTGTGCCCGGAGGAGCTGACACTCGTGCTGGGCGAGGAAGGCTTTCAGGAATTGAGGGACGCGGTGCGGGAGACCGGGGAGAGTCTGGAGCCGGAGAAAGAGGAAAACCTGCCGTCGCCCCGGTGACGCCCCGTAACGATTGCCACCGTGACCCCGGGCTTACCGGCTGACGACGATGATGGTGTTGACGATTCCCAGGAAGAGGTACATCGTGATCGATGATGTGACCACCCACCAGAAAGCGTTGGACACCTTTTCCCTGAATGTGATAATAATCATCGGATTTCCTTTCGGGTTTCCCCTCTATAATGAAAAATATACCCCTGTCAATGATGAAATGCAAGGGGGTCCGCGCCGGCGTCGTTCTATTTGCGTGGAAGTGAAGGGAAAAAGGCAGATAAGCGCGTAAATCGGCACCCGGGGCGGTGTGGACCCCGGGAAGTGAAGGGGCGGCGTGTGTCCTTTTATTTGCCCTCGGATTTCGCGACGACGTTCCGGATCGCCTGGTGGATCTCATGCATATCGACGCGACCCTTCCTCAGGTAGGCGATATCGTGCATCTTGAGCTCGGTGATGTCCTTCACGTCTAGATCCCTCCCGGTGATCACCACGATCGGGATCGCCTTGTGCTTGGAGCTGGCCTTGATTTCCTTGATGAGGTCGAAGCCGCTCAGGCGGTTGAGGGCCAGATCCATGATGATGGCCGACGGCTTTTCCTTGTCCACCCATTGCATAAAATTCTCTTCCAGGGGGAAAAGAACCCCGTTGAAGCCCTCGTCCTCGACAACGAATTTCATCAGTTCCGAGAAACCGGGGCTGTCCTCCACGATGAGCACGGTTTTTTTCTTCATGAGCAGCCGAAATCAGGAAGTGGTGAAAAAAACGGAGATGATACGAAAATCGTCACGAAAGGCCCACTAAACATAGAGAGATTTGTCGAAAAAGTCAACCGGAAAAGGGCTTCCCCGGCGATCGAAAACGCCTGTCGGTCCGCGGATTGGGCGTTTTGACATTCACACTGGAAATTTGTACCTTTAATCCGCCGTATTCCCATTTCACATCTAATCGGGGTTAAATCATCATGTTCGCGGTAGTGGAAGTTGCCGGGCAGCAGCTGAAAGTCAGCCCGGCTGAGCAGATATACGTACCCAGGCTCGAGTCCGGCGTCGGAGACACCGTGAAGTTCGACAGGGTCATCCTGATGTCGGACGACAAGAAGGTCGCCATCGGCGCCCCGTACGTGAAGAACGTGTCGGTGACGGCGAAGGTGCTCCAGCACGTCAAGGACGACACGGTGATCGTCTTCAAGAAGAAGAAACGCAAGGGGTATCGCGTGCGCCGCGGCCACAGGCAGCAGTACACGCAGATCGAAATCACCAAAATCGGATAGAACGCCGGACCCCCCCGGCCAAAGGGCCGGGCCGGAACCCCGGCGAACGTCCCGGTTATCAATATCAAGGAGTTGTTCGAATGGCACATAAAAAAGGAGGCGGAAGTTCCAGGAACGGCCGCGACAGTAACGCCCAGCGCCTCGGTGTGAAACGCTTCGGCGGAGAAAGGGTCACCGCCGGGAGCATCATCGTCCGCCAGCGCGGCACGAGTTTTTCCCCGGGTCCGAACGTGGGCCTCGGAAGCGACGATACGTTGTTCGCCCTGGCGGACGGCGTCGTCCACTTCAAAAAATCCAGTAAAGCGAAAAAAGTCGTCAGCATCATCACCTCGTAATCGATCCGCAGCTTCGTTCTTGAGCGGGTTGTCCGCCCCGGACGGGCGCGCGTAGCGCTCCTCCGCGGGACGTCACCTTCAGCAGTCGCGCCGGCGGGAATCCGTCATCAGCCCCGCTCCCCTTATACCTCATAAACTGCCTATAATCTGCCCATAATCTATAAGGAACGCCACGCCATGAAAATCACAGTCGTCGGAGCAGGGAACGTCGGCGCGACCGCCGCGCAGCGGATCGTTGACACCGAACTCGCCAATGAAGTCGTGCTCATCGACATCGTCGAGGGACTTCCCCAGGGGAAGGGTCTCGACATGTTCGAATCGTCCCCCATACTGGGGACCGACACGCGGCCGGCCGGCACAAACGATTACGCCATGACCGCGGGATCGGACATCGTCGTCATCACGGCGGGAATCGCCCGGAAACCGGGAATGACGCGCGAACAGCTCCAGGAAACGAACGCCGGGATCGTGAAGGACGTCACATCCCGGGTGACCCCAAAGTCTCCCGACGCCATCATCATCGTCGTGTCCAACCCCCTCGACGTCATGACGTACGTCGCCTACAAGGTGAGCGGTTTCGACAGGAGCCGGGTGATGGGGATGGCCGGCATCCTCGATACCGCGCGGTACCGGAGCTTCATCGCCGAGGCCCTCAACGTTTCGGTCGAGGACATCCAGGCCCTGGTGCTGGGCGGACACGGGGACTCGATGGTGCCCCTGGTTCGCTACACCACCATCGCGGGCGTGCCGCTGTCGGAGTTCATGGACAAGGCTGCGATCGACAAAATCGTTCAGCGCACCCGTGACGGCGGCATCGAAATCGTGAACTATCTCAAGACCGGCAGCGCCTACTATGC
>DATEDB010000301.1:0-4456 GCA_035286625.1 Bacteroidota bacterium | reverse complement strand
AAGCGGAGTGGACTCGGCATCCAGATCACGAACCTCTCCTACGGCCGTCTGTATCTGCTGCTCTACAGGGTCAGCCGCGACTCCCCGGAGCGGTGGCGCCGCATCACCAATTCTGCACACGGCAGTGTCCTCCCGCCGGCCGACAGCCTGGCCGCGTACTATAAGAGAATGGCGACGGAGACGGGCAGGGCATTCATCGCCGGGAAATGGAACGTCGGAGACCATTACGAGTGGCCCTGGCTGAGGGATTTCTACGGCGAGTACGACGGGGGTTCACCAGACCTTCTGCACCAGGCGGAGACCATTCTCTTTCTGGTCGACTGCCACAACGAAGGGATACTGAGCACCCCGGAGCTGGACTCCCTCGGGCGCACCTTCACAAAAAAAATCTGGAACGGCAAATCGGGATCGGACGTCGCCATCGCCTCCGCCGTTGATGGTTCGTCGGCCGGTCCGGTTTACGCCAGCTCGATCTGGAACTGGGACTACTGGATCTCCCTCGGCGCGGTGGATTTCAGTGTGTGGGAGGCCCTCAACGACTGGACCACAAAGTTCCATTGCGCGATGGAAGAGAAATTCCGTCAATGGCCGCATGACTATTTTTACCATATCCAGCAGGCGCTGCTGGTGTACTATGTGAAATACGGGGTGCCGCGGGATTTCAGGGTATCTTCGATATCCGGCGAAGGGCGGAACGTGGATCTCGCCTGGAACAACCCGTCGGACTATCCGCCCGGACCGGGCAGGCCGGACGGGACGGGGTTGCGGTTTTTTAACGTCTACCGGAGAATAGCGGGGAGTCCATGGCCGGCGCAACCGGCGGCACAGGTCCCGACATCGGTCCATTCTTTCACCGATACGGTGCCCGACACATCAATAACGTACGAATACATCGTGCGGGGCCAGGACTGGACGAGCCGGTTCAGGAACGAGACCGACGATTCGCGGATCGTCAGTGTGCGGGGCGGCAGGATCGTACTGGAGCCGATTTGAAAATCCTGCAATTTTAGCGTATCTTCACAGCATCACCGCTCCCGCCGTTCTTCGCTTCCCCATTCCAACGATTCCCGGCACAATATCTACGAGGCCCCCATGGTCCGCACTGTATCCCGCACGAGGATCGCCGCGATCCTTATGGTTGTACTCGCCCTCCTTCTCCTCGCAGGCGCCACGTCCACGCGCCCCGACGAGGGGATGTGGACGTTCGACAATCCCCCGACGAAACTTCTCGCAGAAAAATACGGCTTCACCCCCACGCCGGAGTGGCTCGAGCACCTGCGCCTCTCGAGCGTGCGCTTCAACGACGGCGGCTCCGGGTCGTTCGTGAGCGCCGACGGGCTCTGCATCACCAACCACCACGTCGCCCGCGGCCAGCTCCAGAAAATGTCCAACGAACAGAAGGACTACGTGAAGGACGGCTTCTACGCGAAGACGAGGACCGAGGAGATGAAATGCGCGGACCTCGAGCTGAACGCCCTGATGTCGATGGAGAACGTCACCGACCGGATCGCGGAGGCCGTGAAGAAAGCCGGCAGCGACGCCGAGGCCCGGGAGCTGCGCGAGACCGAGATGACGAAGATCTCGAAGGAGAGCTCCGGGAAAACGGGACTGCGCGCCGACATCGTCACGCTCTACAACGGCGGGCAGTACTGGCTCTACCGGTACAAGAAGTACACCGACGTCCGGCTGGTGTTCGCACCCGAGGCCGGCGCCGCGTTCTTCGGCGGCGACACCGACAATTTCACCTTCCCACGCTACGACCTCGACATGGCGCTCTTCCGCGTGTACGAGAACGACAAGCCGCTCCGGCTGAAACACTTCCTGCGCTGGAGCGAAAATGGCGTCGCCGACGGGGAGCTGGTGCTCTCGGCCGGGAACCCCGGGACCACCGAACGGCTGAGCACGGTCGCCACGCTCGCCTACCTCAGGGACGTCCAGATTCCCCTTATATTGAAAAGCCTGAGGCGCAGGACCGAAGCGATGAGGCAGTACGGGAAGCGCGGTCCGGAGCAGATGCGGCAGGTGACTTCCACGATCTTCAGTTACGAAAATTCGATCAAGGCGTACGGAGGCGGGCTGGACGGCCTGCTGGATCCGTCGATCTTCACCAAGAAGCAGAAGGAGGAGAAGGAGTTCCGGGCGCTGATCGCCGCGAACGAGGTGTGGCAGAAGGAGTACGGCGGCGCGTGGGACGCCGTCGAGACGGCGAAGAAGGCACAGGCAGAACTCTTCAAAACAAGCGTCTTCAGGAACCTGCGCGGCTCGCGGCTCGCCACGAACGCGGTCCGGATCGTCCGGTACGTCGCCGAAATACGGAAGCCGGACGGCGAGCGGCTCGACGGTTACCACGACGCGGAACTCGAGTCGTTCCGGTTCAGCCTCCTCTCACGCGCTCCCGTCTACCCGGAGCTGGAAGAATTCCGCCTCGCCGACGGGTTCAGCGAATCGATGGATGCGCTCGGGCCCGACGACCCGTTCGTGAAGGCGGTCCTCATCGGCAGGACGCCGGAAGAGGCCGCCCGGGAGCTCATCTCCGGCACGAAGCTCGCCGATCCGGAGGTGCGCAAGGCGCTGATCGATGGCGGCGAGAAGGCGGTGACCGAATCGAAAGACCCGCTCATCCTCGCGGCGCTGAAGCTCGACCCGATGGCGCGGGAGATCATGGAACAGATGAAAGACCGGGTCGAGAGCATCGGGGCGGTCGCCGGCGAAAAGATCGGGAAGGCCCGTTTCGCGGTGTATGGCACGTCGACCTACCCCGACGCGACGTTCACACTGCGTGTGTCGTACGGGACGGTCACCGGTTACCCGATGAACGGCACGATCGCGCCCCCGATGACGACCTTCTACGGCATGTACGACAGGTACTATAGCCTCAGGGGGAACCCGGCCTTCGACCTGCCGCAACGGTTCCTGGAAGGGAAAAACAACATCAACCTCGCGACGCCGTTGAATTTCGTCTCGACGCTCGACGTGGTTGGCGGCAGTTCCGGTTCTCCGATCGTAAACAGCAACGGGGAACTGGTGGGAATCGTATTTGACGGGAACATCGAGAGCCTCGTCGGGTCGTACGTGTACGACATCGTGAAAAACCGCACCGTCGCTGTGGACGTCCGGGCGATGATGGAGGCGCTCAGGAAACTCTACGACGCGAACCCGCTGGCAGATGAGCTCCTGAAGAAATAAAACCCGCGCGGCTGACCTTCTTGCTGCCTACAGGTTGAGCCCCACCGACACGCTCGCCGTAAAATTCCCGGGCAGTCCCGGCTCGATGTACACCGGTTGAGATCCCACGATGTCCGGGTTGAGCCACGCCGACCCGATGTACTTCTTATTGAAGAGGTTGTTCATTCCCGCGAACGCGGAGCAATACAGCGGCCCGGATCCCAACATCAACCGGTCGATTCCGATCTCCGCGCTGACGACCGTGTACGCCGGCACCGAAATGGTATTTGCGTCGTCGACAAAATATTTCCCGACCGTCTGAAGGCTCACCCCGACGAAGGCCCACCGGCAGGCCTCCGGCGAATACTTCAACCCCGCCGAATAAAAGAAATCCGGCACGCCCACCACCTTGTTCCCCGAATAATCAGCGATCGCGCCGGGGTTGCCGTAATGAACGGAATCGACGCGGTATTCCCTGTATTCGTTGTTCGATATGGTCAGCGCCGCGTTCGCCGTCAATCCCATCGTGAAATGCAGCTCGCCCCCCGCTTCGATCCCCATCCGCTCCGTCCTTCCGGCGGTGAAGTAAAACATGCCGTTGCGGTACGGGATGATGTCGTCGGTGACGCGCAGCCAGTAGGCGGCCACGTCGTAGGTAAGGTAGGCCGCCGGTTCAGGACCCCCTAAGGCAAGTATCTGCTTCGTGCCCGCTTCCACGGTTGTGGACTTCATCGCGTCGAGCAACGGGTTGATGGCATACACCGTGTCCTGTCCGTACGTACCGACCGGATCGGTCTCGTTCCCGGCGGGGACTTCCAGCCCCCCTCCCAGGCTCGCGTACACGGTGTGCGTGGGAGAAAATCGGTATGTGATTCCCGCTTTGGGCGTCACCCGTTCGAACTTTTTCTCTTCGTGAAGGGCCACGTCAACGTAACTTTCGTAATAATAACTCACGCCGTCATACCGCAGTCCCACCAGTACCATCCACGACTCCCCGAGCGATATTTCATCCTGGACGAACGCGCCGAAGTTACCCGCCCCCTCCCTTTTGTTGTCCCGCAGGGGCAGCGAGCGGCCCCCCTCGGGCGAGAGCGTATACAACAGAATCGCTCCGTCCTGGTAGGCTTCGTCGACCCCGAGCAGAAATGTGTTCGCGACGCCCGGAATGAATGACGACGTGTTGCGGTACATCCCGCTCCCGCCCACGTGATACCGGGTGAAGTCGCGGAAGGTTCCCCGCTCGGACCGCTCGAGGAATTTCGGCTGGACGAAGGCGGTCGCAAGAATCGCG
>DATEDB010000300.1:0-3457 GCA_035286625.1 Bacteroidota bacterium | reverse complement strand
GAGTCGGTGGACGTGCTGATCGACACGACCGACGTGCCCGCGGGGACGTACTTCCTGTACGCGACGAACCTCAATTTCTTAAGCAACGACGCGGAAGATTTCGGCGGCATGATGACCGAGATCGTCATCAACTGAAGGAGGAGCGCCATGAAGAGAACCTATGTCAAATGCCGCGGATTGAGCGTGTTCCTTTCCATCGCGCTCCTGGTCCTGTCCGCCGCGGGCGCGGGGGGGCAGGCCGACATCCCCGGCATCCCGGGCCCCGTCTTCGCCCTCACCGCCTCGGCGTTCCATATCGACACCCCCGACGGCGATTCCCTCCTGGTGTGGGGGTACGGAGTAACGGGTGCCACCGGGCAGTACCCGGGGCCGACCCTCATCGTCAACCAGGGGGACGAGGTGGTCATCACCCTCACGAACTCCCTTCCGGTGCCGACGTCCATCGTCTTTCCGGGCCAGGGGAAGGTCACGGCGACTGCCCTCCTCGGGGGCGAGGTGGAGTATCGGTTCACCGCACGCCACGCCGGGACGTACCTGTACCACAGCGGCACCCGGCCCGACCTCCAGATCGAGATGGGGCTCCTGGGGGCGATCATCGTCCGGGCGTCCGGGTTCGACCCGGCGTTGAACAGGAAGGCGTACGGCCATGCGGGCAGCGGCTACGACCACGAGTACCTCTTCCTCCTGACCGAGATGGATCCGCGGGTCCACAACCTGGTGGACTTCGGCGCCATCGACCAGGTGGACAACACGAAACACCGGACGGTCCTGTGGTTCATCAACGGGCGCAACGCCTTGGACACGATGCTCATGGATTTCACGCCCACGAAGCCCCACCAGCCGTACGGCGCCATGGCGAGGATGCATCCCGGGGAGAAGGTCCTCATGCGGATCATCGGCGCCGGGCGGGAACTGCACCCGTTCCACCACCACGGGAATCACGCCGCCCTCATCGCCCGGGACGGCAGGGTGCTTGAGAGTTCCCAGGGCGCCGGAGAACCGGGGTTCCCCGACCTCGCCACGTCGGACTTCACCCAGCAGGTGCTCCCCGGCAGCACCATGGACGCCATCTTCGGGTGGACCGGGAAAGACCTCGGATGGGACATCTACGGGACCGGGCCCGGATATGAGCACACCTGCAACGGGACGGACTACGATCCGGTCACGAAGGAGTACTGCCCCGACCACGGGAAAGCCCTCCCGGTCACGCTGCCCGAGCTCCAGGACCTCACCTTCGGCGGGCACTGGAGCGGCAGCCCCTTCCTGGGGTTCTTCGGACCTCTGCCCCCCGGGGAGGGAGGTTTGAACCCGAACGCGGGCTTCTTCATGATGTGGCACTCCCACACGGAGAGGGAACTGGTGAACAACGACATTTTCCCGGGCGGCATGATGACGATGCTGATCATCGAGCCCCCCGGCGTGCCGATTCCGTAGAGCGAAGGAGGGAAGGGACATGGCCTATAAAACGAACCTCGGAAAAGGGATGAGGCGCCTCCCGCTCCTTCTGATCGCCTTCGCGCTTACGGCGGGGCCCTCCTATGCGGCAACATACTACCTGAGGGCGGGCACCACGGACGTCCACATGCCGGACGGGGCGACAATTCCCATGTGGGGGTTCGCCTGCGATTCGGCGGTGGCCCCGGCGGATTGCCCGATCCCAGGCGTCGTCACCGTGCCCGGACCGGCGCTTGCCGTGCCCGCCGACGACACGACGCTCACCATCAACCTGACCAACGATCTTGCGGTCCCGGTATCGATCGTGATTCCCGGGCAGACTCCTGCTTCTGCCCCGGTCATCACCTGGATTGACAGCGCCGGATCCGTGGTTTCCACGGACACGAACAGACCGGCGGGGGACACAACCTCCCGCGCGCGGTCCTTCGCGACCGAAACGGCCGCGGGCCCGGGCGGCGGGCCGGTGGCCTATACCTGGAGCAACCTGAAGCCCGGGACATACCTCTACCATAGCGGCACCCATCCCCAGGTCCAGGTGCAGATGGGGCTGTACGGGGCCGTCACGAAGCCGGCGGGCGACATGCTGGCGTATCCGGGCGTAGGGTACGATCTCGAGAACCTCCTGCTGTTCAGCGAGATCGACCCGGCGTTGCACGATGCCGTTGCGGGTCCTTCCCCGCCGTACGGGACTTCCGCCTACCCGAGCACCATCGTCTACCAGCCTAAATATTTCCTCATCAACGGCGCTCCCTACACCACCACACCGGCTACCGATTGCCTCGACGGAGGGCCGACCGTGGGGAACCGGATCCTCCTCCGGATGCTCAACGCGGGCCTGAGGGAGTTCGCCCCCATGATCCTCGAGTCCCATTGGGACGTGGTCGCCGAGGGAGGGAGCCCTTACCGGATCACGACGGGCGCCGACACCAGCGCCCCGAATCCGATGGAACAGTACACCGTTCTCCTGCCCCCCGGAGGGACGAGGGACGTGATCTTCACCCCGGAAGCCGATGGCACGTACCGGATCATCGACCGGCGGCTCAACCTCACCAACAACCTGACGCCGGACGGGGGGCTCCAGGCCTGCATCACGGTGGCCGCCCTCGCGGGCCAGCCCACGGCCAACGCCAACGGGCCGTACTCCGGCACGGCGGGTACCGTGATCGTCGCGGGCACCCCGGTCAGTTTCAGCAGCGCGGGATCCAGTGCGAACGGCGGGACGATCGTTTCGTACAACTGGGACTTCGGGGACGGGAGCACATCCGCGGCGGCGAACCCCAGCCATCTCTACCTGGCGGCGGGCGTCTACGCGGTCAGCCTGACGGTCACCGACGATGAAATCCCCGCTCTCACCTCGGCGCCGGACTTCACGACGGCGACCATAACCCCCGCGGACGGCGCGCCGACCGCAAACGCCGCCGGGCCGTACACCGGCAAGGCCGGCTTCCCCGTCGCCTTCGACGGGTCCGGCTCCTCCGATCCGGAAGGCGCCCCGCTCAGCTACAGCTGGAACTTCGGGGACACAACCAGCGGCACGGGCGTAGCGCCCAGCCACACCTACGCGGCGGCGGGTGATTTCGCCGTGACCGTGACGGTGAGCGACGGCGTCAATGCTCCCGTACCGTCGGCCGCGACCACCGCTCACATCACCGTCAACAACCCGCCGGTGGCGAACCCCGGCGGGCCGTACAGCGGCAACTCCGGCGTCCCCGTCGCTTTCAATGGTTCCGGCTCGTCCGATACCGACAGCGATCCGCTGACCTACTCCTGGAACTTCGGGGACGGGACGACCGGCACAGGAGCGACTCCCAGCCATGCCTACCCCGTGCCGGCGACCTACACGGTGACCCTGCGGGTCAATGACGGGTACGTGAACTCCGCGCCGGCCACCACGACGGCGACGATCACTTCGCCGCCTGCGTTGAACAAGCACGTGGGAGACATCGACCGGACCAGCGTAAATATCAGCGGCAGCCAGTGGAGAGCGACGGTGACGGTTACC
>DATEDB010000299.1:0-4950 GCA_035286625.1 Bacteroidota bacterium | reverse complement strand
GACGATGTCCTTGCCAAGTATCGTGCCGGTCCCGGAGCCGGGGGTCAGGATCCCGCAGAGCATCCGGATGATGGTGGACTTTCCGGCCCCATCGGGCCCCACCAGGCCGAACATCTCGCCGGAACGCACGTCGAGGTCCACACCGTCGACGGCGTGCACTTCTCCGAACGACCGGGAGAGCCCGGTGGTGACGATGACCGGACCGGGCGATTCAGCGGGCGGCATTCGGCCCGACAGTCGGAATAAGCGCGTCTGCAGGCATCCCGGGTTTCAGCTCTCCCCCCGGGTTCTCGACTTCGATCTTTACGGCGAACGACAGTTTGACGCGTTCCTCTTTCGTCTGGACGTTTTTCGGCGTGAACTCCGCGGTCGGAGAAATGTAGATCACCCGGCCCCTGAATGTCCTGTCCGGGTACGTGTCGATCGTGACGCGGGCCTCGTCGCCCAGACGGATGCTCCCGAGCTCCGTCTCCGGCACGTAGATCACCAGCCGGACATTCTCGAGCACGCTTACCCGGACGATCGACGAACCGCCCTGGACCAATTCGCCCACTTCCACGGCCCTGAGGGTGACCACCCCGGCCACCGGCGAGATGACCCAGGAATCCAGGAGTTTCTCGGCCGTGAGGTTCACCGCAGCGACCGCCTGATCGTACCCGGCGCGCGCTTTATCGATCTCCTCGGGCAGCGGCCCGGCAACCAGTTTCCGGCAGGTTTCATCCGCGACCACGAACCTGGTGTTCGCGTCGTCCAGCTCCTTGTCGGAGATCAGTTTTCTCTCATGGAGGTCCCGGGCGCGATTGAGGTCTGCGGCCGCGTTGTCGGCCGTCGCTTTCGCCTGGGAGATGTCCTCGGCGCGCGACCCCCTCAGGAGCAAGTCGAGCTGCGCCCTGGCCGCAGCGGCGGCGGCTTTCGCCTGTTCCAGCTCGAGCGGAGCGGTAAGATGACGGATGTAGGCCAGCGTATCGCCCCGTTTCACGACGGAACCCTCGTCCACGAACCGCTGGTCAATGATACCGGGGACCTTCGCGCTGACGGTCACGTCGATGACCTCGATCGTGCCGGAGGCCTGGATTCCGTTTTTGCCGTTCCCGGCGCAGCCGGGGACCAGTAGAAGAACCGCCCCGAGGAGAACGGAAAGTGCGGCGGATACCGCCTGGTGGAACCGGGAGGTTGTCATCGCCCTCACTTCAGGATGGGAACGATGGCCTGCTGCCTGGGCTCGCCCGGGACAACCACCTTCCCCTCTCTGGTGATGAAGACATCGATCTCACTGCGGACCCCGAACTCATCCATGAAATAAATCCCGGGCTCTATGGAGAAACTCGTCTCGGGGATGATCATGCGCTCGTCCCGCGTCTCGAGATTGTCCATGTTGGCCCCGCTCCCGTGCAGGTCCTCGGTGATCGAATGCCCGGTCCTGTGGATGAAGAATTCCCCGTAGCCGGCGTCGACGATGACCTTCCTGGCCGCGTCGTCCACGTCGCATCCGCGCACGGTTTTCCCCGCGGCAAACGCCTTCTCCAGGTGCGAGACGGCGGCGTCCCTTGCGTCCCGGACGATGTTGAAGATTTTTGTGTATTTTTCCGGGACTTCGGCCCCGAGGAACCCCGTCCAGGTGATATCGTTGTAGGTCGAGCCCGGCCTGTCTTTTTTCGCCCAGAGGTCTATCAGAATAAAATCCCCCCTGCGAAGTTCCGAGTGGACATCCTTCGTGGGTTCGTAGTGGGGGTTCCCGCTGTTGGCGTTTACCGAGCAGTTCGGGTCCTCGGTGGTCACCAGCCCGTTTGCGGTGAAGCGGCCTTTCATGAACTGCTGTACGTCGTATTCGGTGATCCGCTTCCCGCCCGCGATGCCGGTCTTCATGAAACCGAACGCCTCGTCCACGATACCCCGCATGATCTTCGCGGTCTCCAGGTTATCACGGTAGGCCTCGGCCGACCAGCGCGACTCGAAGTACTGGGTCAGGTTCATCGAGGACACCACGTTCACGCCGGCTTTTTTCACCGTCTCGACCGTCCCGGCGTCCACCTTGGAGATGTAGGGAATGGCGTTCCCGGGGGAGTATTCCATCGCGACGGTTTTCATCCCCGAGAGGATTTTCTTCAGGCCCTCCTCGAGCGACTGCCAGCTCAGGTAGATGGTCTTCTCCCCGGGCAGGTGGTCGATGTTCCACCGCTCGATGCTGTGGACGAGTTTCCGGGGCTCTCCCTCGGCGGGGATCAGGTAAAAAAACCTGCGCGTGTTGAGGAGATGTTTTGGAAATTCCAGTATCCTCTGGGCGAACTCGTTGCGTTTCCAGAAATCGTAAAAGAGCCAGGCGTCGATCTTCTGGGCTTTGAGGGTCCGCTGGATATTCTGAATTCGCCCGAGAGTGGCCGGGGTGACGGTCTGGGAGGTCATAATAGGCTGTTTTTTTTAAAATATAACGATCCCGGCCTGAAGAATCAACGAAGCCGGAATTACCCTGCCAGGATGCCGGCCGCCTCCTCGAGCGCGCTGCGGAATTCGGCGACCTGGGCCTCGAACAGGATGACTTTCGATCGTTCGAATTTCTTCCCGCCGTCCTTCGGCGGCCTGGTCTCGCTGATCGCGAGGTACCGGGATTTGTTCTTCGCCTCCCTCACGTCCACGAAATAGGTCCGGTCTCCCGCCTTGATGATTTTAGAATAGAGTCCTTCCATGCTGCCTCCCGTTGATCATGTGTCGTTTGATCCATGGCAGACATTATATACTCCCCCCAGAACTGTATCAATACATGTGGTACCCCATTCGGGACCTCCCTTCGATGACCAGCACGAATTCCCCCCTGGGGTCCCTGCCCGAATAATGCGCGATCGCCTCGCCCAGCGTGCCCCGGTAAATTTCCTCGAATTTCTTTGTGATCTCCCTCGCTACCGAAATCCTCCTGTTCCCGAGTGAGGACTTCAGATCCCGGAGCGTCCGCACGATCCGGTGCGGGGATTCATACAGGATGATTGTCCGGGTTTCGCCGGCCAGTTCGGCGAGCTTCATCATGCGTCCTTTTTTCACCGGGAGGAAACCCTCGAAGACGAAGGCCCCCGGGGAAAGACCGCTGACGATCAGCGCGGGCAGGATCGCCGTCGCGCCGGGGATCGGCACCACGGGGATGTCCGATTCGATGGCGGCCGAGATCAGTCTCGCGGCCGGGTCCGAGATGCCGGGTGTCCCCGCCTCGGAGACGACGGCGACGGCCGACCCCGACCGCAGTTTTTCCACAAGTTCGGGGATCCGCCTCCGCTCGTTGTAACTGAAGCAGCTCACCATCGGTTTCCTGATGCCGAAATGCTTCAGCAGGAACCCGGTGGTGCGGGTGTCCTCGGCGGCGACCAGGTCCACCCCGCCCAGGACCGCGAGGGCGCGCGCGGAAATGTCCTCGAGGTTGCCGATGGGGGTGCTGACAATATACAGCGAACCGGGTGTGACCGGCGGGGGGGCTGGATCCGGACCGGTCATCGCTCAGATGCCCCAGTCCCTGGGATACCTGAAATCGACGTTGACGGTGCGGTTGGATATTTTGGCGACGAGAGGGGGACGGCGCTTGAACTGGTTCAGCCGCATCCTGGTCCTGACTTTTTCAATAAGATGTTTCTCGAAACCCAGCTCACCGAGCTGGGCATCATCGCGTCTTTCGTCGACCATGTGGAACAGAAGCCTGTCGGCGAGCGCATAGCTGAAGCCCAGCTCCTCTTCGTCTGTCTGGCCTTCCCAGAGGTCGGCGGTAGGTTTTTTTTCGATGATGGCTCCGGGGACGTCCAGGTGCCTGGCGAGGTCCCAGACCTGCGTCTTGTACAGATCGCCGATCGGATTGATGCCGCAGGCGGTGTCGCCGAAGAGCGTACCGTACCCGAGGAGGATTTCTGTTTTGTTGCTCGTCCCGAGAACGATGGCGCCGTCCCTCGCCGAGACGTCGAACAGCGCGATCATGCGGGCCCGCGCCATGAGATTTCCCTTCCGGACCCTGTCGACAATGTCGGCCGCCGCGTCGCGCCGCAGGAAGGCGTCCACCACCGGCGAGATGTCTATCGTTTCCGCTTTCACGCCGATTTTACCGAGCAGTCCCCCGGCGTCCGCGGCGCTGACCGCACTGCTCGTCGCGTATGGCATCAGGAGGCCCAGCACGTTCTCTTTTCCCAGGGCCTCGGCCGCGAGCATGACCGACACAGCCGAATCCACACCCCCCGATACGCCCACCACCGCCCGCCTGAAGCCGGCGTTGCCGGATTCGTCCCGGATGAACTGTACGAGCATCCTGTGGACGAGATCGTTATTCAATTGAAGGCCCGGGGATTGGGGTCTACCGGTCGGGCCCGATGCGCCTGATGAGGAAGTGTCCATGATCGGAGAATGTTCTGGGAAAAGATAACAAAAATGTCGCCCCAATTCCAGCCGGCCCGGCCTGTCAAACCCGGCCGGTCTGCACGGCAATTGCAGCGTGCCCTGCAATTATAGTCTTCCCGGCAGTTGCAGCCTGCCCGGTCCGGCACGGGCTTCCCGACGCGTTTTGCAATTCGGGGCGGACTTTGATATTTTACGGACATCGAACGCCCTCTATTTATCCGGGACCCCGAATGCGTACAGGTATACTCCTCCTTCTCCTCCTCTTCCTCACACTGCAGACCGACTCTCGGGGCGGCGAACCCGCTCGCCTCGGGAAAAGACTCCGGGCCTGGTATCAAAACACCGAAAGCGGCGGCTTTGCCGTCATCCTGATTTACCTCAAGGATAAAGGCCCCCGCGGGGACGCCGGCCTCTATTCGGCGGGCGAGCTGCTCTCGGCCCGGTCGATCGCCAGGCGGGGCCGGGTCCGGACACAGGACTCCCTCATCGACGGTCAGGACCTCCCCGTGGAGAATTCGTATGTCGGGAGAATCTCGGGAATGGTCCTGCGCGTCCGGCACACGCTGAAATGGTTTAATGCGGTTTCGG
>DATEDB010000298.1:0-2516 GCA_035286625.1 Bacteroidota bacterium | reverse complement strand
GGATTCGACGACGACGGCGACGGCAGGGTCGACGAGGATGAACTCGACGGTTACGACGACGACGGGGACTGGGTCCGGGACCGCGACGACGTCGGGTCGGACGGGATCCCGGATTCGCTCGAAGTCGGGTGCCTCGGACCGTATGACGCGGCGACGAATCCGGACCCGGCGTTCGACAACTACGATCCCGGCGGGAAGGACCGCTGCCATCCCGACGAGCGCGGAGTGTTCCCCTGGCGGAACAATTTCTACCTGTATACGGAACGGAACGGGAAGGCAGATACCGGCGAACCGGGCGTGGACGAGGATTACGGGGCGGTCTCCGAACACGACGTGTCAATTTCGTACTCGGACGTCTTCGCCGAACCGATCGTCCCCGGCCACATCCCGCTGGGGATCCGGGTCTGGCAGAAATCATTCGCCTGGAGGAACCTCCTCAAGGAGCCCATCCTCCCGCTGGAGTACACGATCATCAATACCGGCGGCCGCGTACTCGACAGCGTCTACGTCGGGTTTTTCGTGGACCCGCTGATCGGAAACGTGAACGCCGCCGATATTACCAACCATAAGTACTCGGCGTACATTCCGGACCTCCGTACCGGCTACGCCAATAATGTCATCGACCGCCCGTCCACCCCCGTGGGTGTGGTTGTGCTCGGGGCCCCGAGGCCGCTGAACCTCCTCAGGTACACTTTCCACTGGGACCGGTTCGAGAACAACCCCGGCACCGACCGGGAACATTACCTCCTGATGGCGAGCGGCGAGATCAAGCCCGACGAACCCCGGACCCCCGGATCGGATTCGCAGTTCCTCTTCGCCTTCGGTCCCTTCGACGCGGTGGCGCCGGGTGAAACCCTGAATATCGCCGTCGCCCTGGTGAGCGGCGACGGTATCGATATCGGGCCGAATTCCCTCGAGGAGAACGGGCGGCGGGCGCTCGCGCTCTATGCCGCCGGATACCGCCTGCCCGTCATCCCGCCGTCACCTCCGCTGCACATCACGGAGGGACGGGGGACCGTCCGGCTCGACTGGGACTGGCGCTCCGGCGATCCGTCGGCCGACCCGTTGTCGACGTGGGACGATTCGAGCGCCTACCTCTCGGCGCTTCCGGACACGCACTGGCGGCGGGTCGATCCCCCCGCCGGACACACCACCGGGGGGAGGAATTTCGAGGGTTTCAGGTTGTGGCGGAGCGAATCGCCCGAATACGATCCCTCAGCCTTTTCGCTCGTCCGGCAGTTTGACGTGGACGACGATCTGGGATTCGGGTACGGAACCGGCCTCGCGTTTTCGTACACGGATTCCAACCTCGTCCGCGGCAAGAGGTACTGGTACGCCGTCACGTCATTCTCCATACCGGGGGTGACCGTGAACGTGATCCCCATCCCGGGCTCTCCCGGATCGTACCGGAACGACACGCTGCTCACGGCTTCCTTCGAATCGGATCCCGGTCAGAACGCGACGCTCGTCCAGCTCCCGTTCTCCCCATCGGACGGGCCGGACCAGGTGCTGGTCGTCCCCAATCCCTACCGCGTCGATGAAAATTACCTCTTCGAGGCGGGGGGATGGGAGGGAAGGAGCCTGGACTGGAACGAATGGAAACGCACAATCTGGTTCATCCACCTCCCACCGAAAGCGGTCATCCGGATCTACAGTCTCACCGGGGATATCGTTGCCGCGCTCCTGCACGACGACGACCGGCGTGCGGACGCCGGCCTTCCCCGCGGTCAGGAAGAATGGAACCTGCTCAGCGGGAGCGGGCGGGCCATCGCCTCGGGCCTGTACGTGTTCACGGTGGAATCGACGTTCGGAACCCAGATCGGTAAGTTCGCGGTTATACGGTGACGGTGCCCGTCACCGGGTTTTATCATTACTCATCCCAGCAAGGTCAAACACATGTCTCTGGCAGACAGGAGAAGATTTCTCAGGCACATCGGACTCACCATCGGCGCCCTGGCCCTCGGGCCGGATCCCCTCAGGGCGTTGGTCTATCAGAAGAAGATGATCTCCCGGAAAACGGCCGCGGATGCCCCGGCGGCCCCCATTGATTTCAGGTATTCGCCCGGAGTCTGGCGTTCACCGGTCTCCTCCCCGGGCGATGCGGTGAAATCCTTTGTCACCGAAAACGGGGGCGTCATCCGGCTGCGTCCGGCGAGGGCCGGGAAACCGTCGCCGCAGGCGACGGAAACGATCACCATCTCGATCGAGGGATGGGACGGCCGAGTGTCAATGACGCAAAAATGTGACCGGCCGGACCTCCCGGTCGTCCGGACATCCGTCTCCTCCGATGTCGCGGGGGCGGAGATGACGGCCTTCTCGACGTTCCACGAGGATGAGGGTCCCGTCGACAACGTGCGGATATCGGTGACGCCGGGGGCATCGGCGCTGACACTGAGGATCGCGGTCCGCTCCGCGGAACATCTTTCCGCAACGACGCGCGAGGATGACCACTTCCCGAGGCGGAAGGTCGGCGCCGTGACGATGGGCGGCGATACCGACAGGACCTGGCTCTTCCT
>DATEDB010000297.1:0-6123 GCA_035286625.1 Bacteroidota bacterium | reverse complement strand
CCAGGGCCACCAGCTCGACCACCGCCGCGTGGAGCTGGTTCTCGTCGCGTGCCGGGGCGGAGCAGCCCTCGAGGTAGCGCACGTAGCTCCCCTCCTCGGCCACGATCAGGGTTCTCTCGAACTGCCCGGTGTCCGCGGCGTTGATCCTGAAATAGGTCGACAGTTCCATGGGGCATCGGACGTTTTTCGGGATGTAGCAGAAGGACCCGTCGCTGAAGACCGCGGAATTCAGCGCCGCGAAAAAATTGTCGGTCGACGGGACCACAGAGCCGAGATACTTCTGTACGAGGCCGGGGTGTTCACGCACCGCCTCGGAAAACGAGCAGAAGATGATCCCTTTCTCGCTCAGGGTTTTCTTGAAGGTGGTCGCCACCGACACACTGTCGAACACGGCGTCAACGGCCACGCCCTGGAGACGCTTCTGCTCCGTCAGTGAGATCCCCAGCTTTTCATACGTTTTCAGAAGCTCCGGATCGACCTCCTCGAGACCCTTGATTTCCTTCGGTTTTTTCGGCGCCGAGTAGTACGCCATTTTCCCGTAATCGATCGGGGGGTAATGGACGTTCGGCCAGGCCGGCTCGCTCATGGTCAGCCAGTGCCGGTACGCCCGCAGCCTCCACCCGAGCATCCACTCCGGCTCCCCCTTCTTGGCCGAAATGATCCTCACGACGTCCTCGCTCAGGCCCACGGGGATTGTGTCGCTGTCGATGTCCGTGACAAAGCCCCATTTGTATTCCCTGGAGGCGAGCGCTTCTATCGAGTCATCGGTCCCGGTCATCTCCGGCGTCCCGCGCTTTTCAGGTTTCATCGCCGCGATCGTCGTCGGTTTGTCGTCCTTATTCATCCCGGTGTGCTTCACTGAGGGACCCTCCTTAAGCCCCTGCCGCCGCGGGCGTTTTTTCAACGCGGGGCAGTGCGAATTCCGGATAGTTCACGCACCACGACTGGTAGTCGATTTTTTTTAAAATCCCGGCCCGTTCCAGGTCCGCGGCGAGCTCGCGCGCGATCTTCTCGGACCGGGTGTACCCGGCGTGCCTCCCCTTTGACGCGAGATAGGCCATGACCCCGTAATGGAGGTCCCGGAAGAAAAAATTCGAATTGTGGATCAGGCCGAATTTGAATTTCGTTCTGAGAAACCCGAGAAAATCCCCGGTATCGGTAATGAGATGCGAAGATGTCATATGGTATCGGTCGTATTGGTGTGCGTTGGTGTGCGTTGGTGTGCGTTGTCCTGTCGCCCCCGATCCCTGCGGCCGGCGTGTCCCCCGCAGGGACGATGCCCGCAACCGCGTCACCTCGGCGGCAACGCGGTCCGCGACGAATCGCGCGTCCTCTTCGGTGGTGAAACGGCCCAGGCCGAACCTGATGGCCGTCCGGACGCGATCCGGGGGGAGCCCGAGCGCCGAGAGCACGTGCGAGGGTTCCGGCTTGCCCGTCGTGCACGCCGAACCGGACGACACGGCGACATCCTTCATGTTCATCATCAGCAGGGTATTGTCGACCCCGGAGAAACTGACATTGAGGTTGTTCGGAAGCCGGTACTCCGGGTGGCCGTTCAGCGCGACGTTTCCCGGATCGGTTTTCCACCGCCCGAACATCCCGTCCCTCAGCCGGGCCAGCCGTTCGGATTCCGGCTTCATTTCATCGACGGCGATTTCAAGCGCCCGCGCGCACCCGACGATGCCGGGCACGTTGAGGGTCCCCGATCTCAGACCACCCTCATGGCCCCCGCCGTCCATCTGGCTGACCAGTTTCACCAGGGGTTTTCCCCTCCGTACATAGAGGCATCCCGTTCCCTTCGGACCGTACACTTTGTGTGCGGACATCGAAAGCAGATCGACGTTGAGCGTCCCGACATCCACCGGGATCTTTCCGACCGCCTGCGCGGCGTCGGTGTGCAGGAGGACTCCGCCCGCCCTGCAGATTTTTCCGATTTCGGCAAGCGGCTGGATCGTTCCGATTTCGTTGTTCGCCAGCATGACGCTCACGAGCGCCGTCCGGTCGGTCATGGCATCCTTCACCGCCCGCGGGTCGACCAGGCCGTGTTCGTCCACCGCGAGGACTGTCAGACGGAACCCCTGTCGCTCGAGCTTCGAGCAGACATCGAGGACCGAACTGTGCTCCGTCCGGACTGTGATGAGATGGTCCCGCCCGCCAGAGCCCGCCGCCGCAACCCCGCGGATCGCGAGATTGTTCGACTCGGTGGCGCCGGAAGTAAAGACGATCTCGCGTGCGTCCGCCCCGATCGCCCGCGCGATCGCGGTCCGCGCACGATCGACGGCTTCCTCTGCGGCCCAGCCGAAGCGGTGCTGGCGGCTCGCCGGGTTTCCGAACCGTTCGTTGAACCACGGGAGCATGGATTCCAGCACCCGGGGATCCACAGGCGTGGTGGCGTGATAGTCCATGTAGACCGCGCGCGCGCTCATACCATCTCCATGATCGACATTCCGTTCAGGATGGAGTTGATGTTCGATTGCAGTTTGATCAGCGGGATTTTGATGGTGCAGGTCGAATGGATGCTGCAACTCTCGAGGCTGTCCACCTCGCACTGGATGATCGACACGGTCTGTTTACCCTCGATAGCGTTGATCACCTCGGAGACCTTCACCGTCCCGGGGTCGAGCCTCAGAATATATCCACCCTTCACGCCCTGGTAAGAGGAAATAAATCTCCTGCGGGCGAGGGTCTGCATCACCTTGGCGAGGAGGTCGTACGGGAGCGCGTACTTATCCGCTATTTCCTTTGCGGTAACGACCCCGGTCCCCCGAACGATCGCCATGTGCCGCATGGCAATCAGCGCATATTCGACTTTTTTTGAGAGTTGAAACATAAATTTGAAATCCGACCTATTAGGTCCCATTTACCCCCCAAAAAAGATTCCGGAGTACGGAATCTTTGTAAAAGGGGTTGGGCGCAGAACTTAGTTCATGCTTACCCGGACTTTTTTCCCTTCCGGGACTGGTCCCCGGAGGCTGACTTCGACCTTGTCAAGGTCGATGTGAACGACCTCTTCACAATACGCACAGACTTTTGTCATCTGTCTGTCGAAATTAATGGGATTTCCGCAACAAGGACAACTCGTGATGACAATTCCGATGACCTTTGCCTTCTGCTTCACGTGTGATAACCCTTTCAAAACGCCAGTAAGTGAAGAATATTCATGAATTAGGAGGGAAAGCCAATAGGGTAATATAATGATTTTATGTGAAAAAACAACCCTTTAGACATATTTTCCTCAACTTTTTTATCCCCATACACTAGAACTGTTGGAATTTTAAGGTAGTTCCGCCTTTTATTAGAAATATTAAAACCTTTCTACACTGCCTTTTTAGCGATTCCGGTCGCGTCCCTGAGCAAAAGGAAAAAAATTGTATGTGGAAGAAAAACTGCGTAATTTTACACCCATGAATATCGGAATCACATGTTATCCGACATACGGGGGATCGGGGGTCGTCGCCTCCGAACTGGGAAAAGACCTTGCCGAGCAGGGGCACAGGATCCATTTTATCAGTTACGCCATGCCGATCCGGCTGGAAGGCTATATCGAAAACATCTTTTACCACGAAGTGGAGATTTCCAGTTACCCGCTCTTCGACTTCCCGCTCTATACACCCGCTCTCGCCAGTAAGATCGTCGAGGTGGCGAAATTCGAGGACCTCGACCTCATCCACGCCCATTATGCGATTCCGCACGCGACCAGCGCTTATCTGGCCCGGGAGATTCTCGGTTCGAAAGACCTGAAAATCGTGACCACCCTCCACGGTACCGACATCACGCTTGTGGGCCTGGAACCGAGCTTCCTCCCCGTGATGAAATTCAGCATCGAGAAGAGCGACGGCGTCACGGCGGTCTCGGCCTACCTCCGTGAAAAAACAAAGACGAACTATTCGATCACCAAGGACATCAGGGTCATTCCCAATTTCATCGACACACATAAATACGTCCGCTCACAGAAGCCCGACATCAGGCGGAGCCTCGCGCCCGACGACGAGAAAATCATCATCCACGTTTCGAATTTCAGGCCGGTGAAGCGTGTGCCTGACGTGGTCAGGATTTTCGCCCAGATCCGGAAAAAAATCCCGGCCAGGCTGGTCCTGGTGGGGGACGGACCGGACCGCTCCACCTGCGAACAGATCGCCCGGGAGCTGGGCGTCTGGGGCGACGTCAAGTTCCTCGGGAAGCAGGTAGAGCTGGTATGTCTTCTCTCGTCCGCCGATCTCTTCCTGATGCCCAGCCAGTCCGAAAGTTTCGGTCTCTCCGCGCTCGAGGCGATGGCCTGCAACGTACCGGTGATATCCTCGAGTGTGGGGGGCCTTCCCGAACTCGTCTCGCACGGGGAGACCGGGTACATCGCCGAGATCGGAGATATCGATCGAATGGCAAAATATGCCGTGGAATTACTCAGCAACCGAAAGCGTTATGCCCTTTTTGCGGCGGCGAGCCGCGCCCGCGCCGTTGAGATGTTCGACTCAAAAAAGATCGTCGCCGAATACGTCCGGTACTATGAGCACGTGCTCGGCTGACCCACCCCACGTCCTGAAATTCCAAAACAACTTAAATTCCTCCGTATCGCACATATTTACGATCCGTTGAAATATCACCCGTTTTTTCTTATTATTGGCGGATCATGAATCAATACGACACCATCAGGAGATCGCCCGATGTCATCCAATAAAGAACAGTGGGGAAGCCGCGTGGGCCTCGTCCTGGCGATGGCCGGGAACGCCGTGGGGCTCGGAAACTTCCTCCGGTTCCCCGTCCAGGCCATCAACAACGGCGGCGGCGCGTTCATCATCCCCTACCTCGTCAGCTTTCTGCTGATGGGCATCCCGCTCCTCTGGATCGAGTGGTCCATGGGAAGGTTCGGCGGGAAGTCCGGCCATCACTCGACCCCGTACATCTTCGATTCGCACGCGAAAAAAAAATGGTGGAAATATTTCGGCGTGTTCGGGATTTGGACGAACCTCGCCGTCGCGGCCTATTACTGTTACATCGAATCGTGGACGATGTCATACGTGTACCACTCGGTGACCAGGACGTTCTCGGGGATGACCCAAGGCCAGGTCGCCGATTTTTTTACCCGGTATGTCGACATCGGCGTATCGACGACCGGCATCCCGTACGAGGCGGTGGTTTTCTATATCATCTGCCTCGCGCTGAACACCTGGATCCTGTCACGGGGACTCGCCGGCGGCGTGGAAAAGACCGCCAAGATCGGCATGCCGCTGTTGATCATGTTTGGAATTTTTCTCGCCATCAGGGGCGTCACCCTGGGCACTTCCGGGGCGACTCCGGAATACCCCACAGCTGACGCGTGGGCGGGCCTCAATTTCCTCTGGAACCCCCAGTTCGATTCCCTCAGCAACCCGAGCGTGTGGCTGGCCGCCGCCGGGCAGATATTTTTCACGCTGTCGGTCGGGATGGGAACGATACACTGTTACGCCGCTTACGTCCGTGAGAAGGACGATATTGCACTCAACGCCATGTCGGCCGGTTGGATGAACGAATTTGTCGAAGTCTGTCTCGGTAGCCTGATCGTCATCCCGATCGCGGCCGGATACCTCGGACTGGACTGGGTCAGGGAGAACGCGAGCTTCGGCATGGCCTTCCAGACGATGCCATTTCTCTTCGAGAACTGGGGGCCGACGCTCGCCGCGCTCGCCGGCGTGTTCTGGTTCGGCCTCCTATTTTTCGCCGGCATCACGTCTTCACTGGCGATGGGGACTCCCTGGATGGGGTTCATGCAGGACGAGTACGGTATCAGCCGGCAGCGGTCTGCCTGGTCCTTCGGCGCGCTGGTCCTGATCCTGGGCCTGCCCACGGTCTTTTTTTATAACCAGGGTGTCTTCAACGAGTACGACTACTGGGCCGGAACGGTGGCACTCGTGATATTCGCCCTCGCCGAGTCCATACTCTTCGCCTGGATTTTCGGCATAGACAGGGGATGGCAGGAAATCAATACCGGGGCCGAGATGAAAGTTCCACGGGTGTACAAGTACATCATCAAGTACGTGACGCCGTTTTTCCTTTTCTTCGTCTTCGCGGGATCGGTTCTCTCCCCCGAGGGAGGGTCGTGGAGCGGCGCGCTGTCGAGCCTTTTCAGCGGCAACGGCTGGCCGCTCG
>DATEDB010000296.1:0-4800 GCA_035286625.1 Bacteroidota bacterium | reverse complement strand
ACGATTTCGTCGGAGGACTGCGCGGTGTTGTACACGAGGAAATAATACTGTTCGTTCCCGAGGAGGTCGCTCAGGGACAGAAACGCCCCGCCGTAGGTCCCGAACACCGGGTCGGTGACGATTTCAGAGTGGGCGACGTCGAGGCTGTACGTGTTCTCGTAACGGAGTTGCGAGAGCTCGTCCGGACCGGCGATCGACCGCGGGGTCCAGAGCGTCCCAGCGGCGGGGGGCACCGCCTCGCGGGCCACGGCCGAAGAATCGTACAGCGAATACGGATTTCCCCCCTTCCTGATCCGGAAACTGAAATCCTCGAACGCCACGTACACCATCGCGGTGTCGACCCAGGCCGGGTCGAAGGCGCCGGTCGTCAGGTCGGTGAGCTTCCGCATCCGGCCGTCGGGCGCGCCGTCCCGTATTTTCAGCATCCAGATATTCCGGGCGCCGCCGAGGTCGGAGGTGAAGAGTATCGCATCTCCGCCGGGCGACCACGCCGGGGCCGCGTAACTTTCCCGGCCGCGGGTCAGGTACCGGATCGCCCCGGAGCCGAGGTCGTAGAGAAAGAGGTTGTAGCTCCCGCCTTCACCGGTCGTCGTCCGGTCAGAACTGAAGGCGATCGTCCTGCCGTCGCGCGACCAGGCGGGGTCGCGGTCATCGTAGACGTCGTTGGTGAGACGGGTCAGCGTCGAATCGCCCGTCTCCCAGATATAGAGATCGCTCGTGCCCGACCTGTCCACGGCATTGAACGCGATGCGTTTCCCGTCCGGAGACCACGAAGGGGACCCCAGGACGACGAGGTCCGCGAAGTGATAGGTCGCCGCCAGGACGTTTTTCCCCACGTCAAACAGGTGAAGGGCGTCGTTCTCCCCGCTCTTGGTGACGAACGCAAGCAGGCCCGCCGTGTTGATGTCGATCTTGCTCTGGAAGAGGTGGAACGCCTCGAAATCCTCGCTCCTTTCCCCCTGCACGACCACCTCGGCCCGCGCCCCGCGCCCGGGGGCCGAAGGTTCGCCGTCGTACGCCAAGCGGTAGATGGCAGAGTAACCGGAGCGGTTGCCGATGAAATAGATCTCACGATCGCCCCCCTTCCGGTGCATGACCGGCTTGGAATTGAAACCCTCGTCGGCCAGCGGCGGGCTCACCGCGCTCGGCTGGTCGGCGTGGGAGAGCAGGGGATAATATTTTTTCTTGAGAGAGTAAGTCCACTCGTGGTCGAACTCGGCGTACGAGCGGCCGGTCGTCGCTCTGAACACTTCCTCAAAAGAGGTCGACTTCCAGAAATTTTCCAGCATGAGCAGGATCTTTTCCCTCCCATACCGTGCCCCGACGAATTCCAGGACAGCCTGCCCTTCCTTGTACATCAGGTAAGTGCCGTAGATCGCGTCGATCGATTTCAGCCGGACGAGGTAGTCGCTTACCACGGCGTCCCGCAGGATCATGTCCGCCTGGACGTCCCAGTCGATCGACCAGTATTCGGCGAGCCCTTCCACGAACCAGAGCGGGGGAAGGTGGTCGGGAGTGATGCGGTGGTCTGTAAGGACACGGTTGATCTTGCTGTGCATGAAGACGTGCACGAGTTCGTGCCGGATGACGTGTCTGAAATCCCACATAGAGCCGTTATACGGGATCACCACCCTGCCCTTCAGGAACTCGAAAAATCCGCCGACGCCCTCGGGAATGAATCCGGGGGTGATGTTGGTCTGCTGAAAATGCAGGTGGGAGCTGTAAAAAACGAGGGGGATCCTGTTGGCGACATTATGGTTGAAGGTCCCGACCAGCGTGGAGTAACTCTCCTCTGCGAGCGCGGCCCCGCGGCCGGCCAGATCCTTCATCCCGCGGTAATAATAGATGTCAAAATGCTCGGTCTTCAGCACGTGCCAGTCGAAATTGGTGTACTGGACCTTGTTCCTGCCGAAATAAAAGAATTGCGAGGCCGCCGGCGCCGGGAGCAACAACATCGCCCCGACGCAGATGACCAGGCTTCGCATGCTCATGACAGACACCCAGGATGATTGATTTCCTTCCCCCGCCCGAACGGGCCCGGGGATGGGGGTACCGCCCCGGGGGGGAAGGCGGCGCCGCCGGTTATTGTTTGTCCAGCCGCCGCTTCAGGTAGTCGATGACGCTGACGGGGGTCGGGTCCACGCCGTTGAACATCGACAGGTAGAAACTGAGCCAGTCGCCGAGATGGACCAGGGAGAACGTCCTCGCGAGGCGGGATCGTCCCTCGCTGTGGACGTCGACGATCTTCGACGCGTACTCGCCGATGATGCCGCGCGCCACCTCCATCCTCAGCGTCACCCTCGGGTGGTCCTCGCGGTCGTGGAGGTAGACCACGGCCATCTCTTCCATCAGGCGCCTCAGGACCTTCCAGCCGACCAGCTCGTTGTGGTTCATCTCGGGGAACACGTGGCCGAATGCCAGGACCTTCGCGTTCTCCGAGAGCTGTCCCCTCCAGCGGAGGTTGACCGCGTCGGTCCTCTCGGTGGAGGAATAAACCACCGGGAGCTTGTTGTACAGTTGTTTGGCGAGTTCCAGGGCCGGGTTTTTTTGGCCCGTGAGCCGGTACCTCACAGACAGTTTCCGCAGGAGGGTCACGGTCTCCCGGATCGCGGCGTCCTGCGACGGGATGATGCGGTAGCGGGCAAGGGCCAGGAGCATCGGGAAAAACGAATAGCCCAGCGCGGTCCGGGGCGGGTAGCCCTTCGGCAGGACGACGAGCGTCTGGCGGTTCTTCCTTGCCAGGGACGCGATTTCCCCGCCGGAAGTGAAGCAGATCACCTGCGCCTTCTTTTTCATCGCATCGTGGTAGGAGGCGACCGTCTCCTCGGTGTTCCCCGAGTAGCTCGAGATCACCACCAGTGCGGACGGGCCGACGTGCTCCGGGAGCGCATAGTACCGGTTGACCGAGAACGGGATCCCGAGCCGGTCACAGAGGTACGAGCGCAGGAGATCGCCGCCGATGGCGGAACCCCCCAGGCCGCTCACCACGATCGAAGCGGGTTTCCCCTTCAGGGGGACCAGCGCGGCCTCCCTCCCGATCCGCACGGCGTCCTCCACCTGGTGGGGAAAACCTGTGAGGAGCGCCCGCATGTCGGAGCGGTCATAGAGCGATATTGTGGTTTCTTTCATCGTACAGCTTCCTTCGGTTGAAGTTCGATTCTGTTCATGTTCCGTCCGGGCGTCCCGCGCTGAGTTCAGGGCCAGACAGTCGGACGATCGGTCCCACAGAAATCGTCGAGTGGAATATCGGGAATCTCCCTGCGGACGAAATCGCGCAGAAGATCCCTCACCTCCCCGCCTGACCGCATGGAGAGGGCTTCCCTCGCAAGTTCCTGCAGGGAGGCGTAGGAGACCGACCGTATGATCTTCTTGATTTCCGGGAGCACGGCGGGGACGACGGAGAGTTCGTCCATCCCCATCCCGATGAGCAGGGGCGCGGCGATCGGATTCCCCGCCATCCCGCCGCAGATGCCCACCCAGATTTTCTGTTTGTGCCCGGCGTTCACCACGTGTTTCAGCGTCGTGAGGACCGCGGGGTCGAACTCGTCGTAGAGGGACGCCACCAGGCTGTTCCCCCTGTCGACCGCCAGCAGGTACTGGATCAGGTCGTTGGAACCGATGCTCAGGAAATCCGCCTCGGCGGCCAGCGCCGCCGCGTTCAACGCCGCCGCGGGGACCTCGATCATGACGCCCACGGGTATCCTGTCGTCGAACCGGATTTTCCGGGCCTTGAGTTCCGATTTCGCCTGTTCGACGAATTTCCTGGCGAGGGTGAGCTCTTTCAGGGTCGAGACCATCGGGAACATGATCGACACGTTTTTTTTCGTGCTCGCGCGCAGCATTGCGCGCAGCTGGGTCAGGAACAGTTCGGGCCGGTCGAGCGAGATCCTGATCCCGCGCCAGCCGAGAAAAGGGTTGGCTTCCTCGGCCGTCTCGGGCGCGAGTTTATCCCCCCCGATATCGAATGTCCGCATGATGACGCGGCCGGGATAGATGGTGCCGCTCACGCGTTTGTACTCTTCGAGCTGTTCCTCCTCGGTGGGAAAATCTTCGCGGCTGAGGAGCAGGCTCTCGGTCCTGTAGAGACCCACACCCTGCGATCCCTGCATCACGACGTACCCAAGCTCCTCCGGGAGTTCGATGTTGGCCGACAGTTCGACCGTGTGCCCGTCGGAGGTTGTGGCGGGGAGGTCCCTGAAGCCTGCGAGCTTTTCCTCGAAGGCGGCCATCTTCCGGCGCCGCTCTTCGTAGGCCCTCATCGCCCCGGGGCCGGGGTTGATCACCAGGCGGCCGCTGTAACCGTCGAGGATGACGGTGTCCCCCGTGCGGACCGACCGCGTGACGTCCCCAAGGGCCACGACCGCCGGAATTTTCAGCGACCGGGAGAAGAGGGCGGCGTGCGAGGTTACCCCGCCCATGTCCGTGGCGTATCCCAGGACCTCGTTGCGGCTCAGGATCATCGTGTCCGCGGTCGTGAGGTTGTGGGCCACCACGATCTGCGACCCGTCGAACCTGGAGGTCATCGTTTCCTGGCAGAGGTTGCGCACGATGCGATTCCTGAGGTCCTCCATGTCGTGGGCCCGCTCGTGCATGTACTCGTCCCGGGCGGCCATCATGAGCCCCGCGTACCTGCCGATTTCGTCGTGGACGATGAATTCCGCGTTTTTCCGTTCTTTCCTGATCCTCTTCCGGATGGAATCCTGCAGGTAGGGATCGTCCAGCACCATGATCTGGGCCTCCAGGATACGCGCCTTGGCGTCGCCGACCTTCTGGCGGGCGAAGGCGAGAATTTTTTTCAGT
>DATEDB010000295.1:0-2356 GCA_035286625.1 Bacteroidota bacterium | reverse complement strand
TGGCGGGTCTGACCCGTTACGCCATCGCCCGGGGAATCGTCGATGTCTACTGATCAGGGGGCGATGACCCCTCAGCCGATCCGGATGGTCTCCAGGAGCTCCCGGTGCACCGCGCCGTTGGAGGCGGCGATCGTTGTATTGTAGATCGAGCAGGGGCCGCCGCCGAAGTCGGTGACCGTTCCCCCCGCCTCCATCACAAGAATTATCCCGGCCGCGGTGTCCCACGGGTGCAGCCCCGCCTCCCAGAAACCCTCATACCTCCCGCATGCCACGTAGGCAAGATCGATCGCCGCCGAACCCATCCGGCGCACCGCCTGGGCCTTCATCAGGACGCCCACGAACCGTTCGACCGCATGGTCGGGGTTTTCGCTGATATTGTACGGAAACCCGGTCACCATGAGGCTGCGCTTCATGGTCCCGATGGCCGACACGCGGATCGGTGCGCCGTTCAGCGAGGCCCCGCGGCCCAGTTCGGCGGTGAACATCTCGTCGAGGTTCGGGTCGTAGATCACGCCCGCCACGATCTTACCGTCTCGTTCGATCCCGATCGAGACGCAGAACACACCGAAGGCGTGGGTGTAATTCGTCGTCCCGTCCAGGGGATCGATCACCCACCGGAAGCCGGACGCTCCCGGCCGTCCTTTCCCGCTCTCCTCGGCCAGGATCTCGTCGTCGGGGAATTTCGCCCGGACGGCGGCGATGATCATCTCTTCGGACCCCCTGTCGATTTCGGTGACGACGTTTTTCCCCCCGTCGCCCTTGTCGACGATCGACCGGACTTTCCCGAGGTTGTCGATGAGGAACCGTCCGGCCGCGCGGGCGGCGTCAATCGCCGTCGTCAGTCTTGAAGTTGAGTTCATTCGAGTCTATGGACCTGGCGAGCAGTTTCTGGAGTTGTTCCTCATTTTTTCTGGGGACGCGGCATCGCACCCTGATGCGGTCGCCGGTGTATTTCGTGCCCAGGAGTTCGCCGATGTCGTGCAGTTTCGAGATTAAATTATATTCGCTCTGGCGGAAGGTGAGTGTCCGCTCCACCGAATCGCTGTCGATCATCCCCATCATTTTTTCGGTGAGTCCGGTGAGATTGATATTCCGTTCGGCCGAGATGAACACCGACCCGGGGAACTTCCCCGCGAATTCGGTGATCCGCGAGCGATCGGCAAGCCGGTCGATTTTGTTGAACACGATGAGTACCGGCTTTTTGTCCGCGCCGAGCGAGGCGAGCGTTTCGTTCACCGTTTCGATCTGTTCGTCCGCATGGGCGTGGCTGGCGTCCACCACGTGCAGGAGCAGGTCGGCCTCCACCACTTCGGAGAGCGTGCTGCGGAACGAGGCCACCAGGTGGGCCGGGAGTTTCCTGATGAATCCCACGGTGTCCGACAGGAGGATGTTTTTCCCCTGGCCGGGTGTGATTTTCCGGACAGTGGTGTCGAGCGTGGCGAAGAGCCTGTCCTCGATCAGCACGTCGGCCCCCGTCATCGCCCTGAACAGCGTCGATTTCCCGGCGTTGGTGTACCCGACCATCGCCACGCGCGTGAGGCCCTCGCGTCCCCGCCGCTGCACTTCGCGCTCCCGGCTGATCCCGGTGAGTTTTTCCTTGAGGTGACCGATCCGGGTGCGGATGGCCCGGCGGTCGGTCTCGATCTGGGTTTCGCCCGGTCCCTTCGTGCCCACGCCGCCGTACTGTTTCGAGAGGTGGGTCCACTGGCGGGTCAGGCGGGGAAGCCTGTACTGGAGCTGCGCCAGTTCGACCTGCGTCATGGCTTCCTTCGTCCGCGCGCGACCGGCGAAGATATCGAGGATGAGGCCGCTGCGGTCGAGGATTTTGCACTTCAGCTGTTTTTCCAGGTTCCTCACCTGCACGGGGGAGAGGTCGTCGTCGAAAATCGCCACGCGGATTTTCTCCCGCTCCACCACCCCGGCGATCTCCCCGGCTTTCCCGCTTCCGATGTACGTCGAGCGGTCCACGCTGTTCCTGTCCTGGGAAAATTTATGCACGACCGTCACCCCGGCCGTGTCCGCCAGCAGTACCAGCTCGTCGAGATATTCCTCCAAAATCCCCTTAGGGATCGAGCGCGTCGTGACGCCGATGACGACGCCCTCCTCGCGTTCCCCGGTGGAGTGTAATTTCGATTCGGCGGGTTCAGGCTTCAACGGCGGTCTCTCCCCGGGCGTGTCGGTTGAACATCATTTCGACCATCGCCAGCAGCAGCACCAGCACGAGACAGTATTTCCACAATTCGGTGCCGATGCGCGCTTCGATGATCCTGGCGGGAAGCTCATCCCCGGCGGCCAGCCGCCTCACCTGGTCGGGAGTGAACCGGAGCCGGGCGGCGAGGGAATCCGCCTCGCCGGC
>DATEDB010000294.1:0-14686 GCA_035286625.1 Bacteroidota bacterium | reverse complement strand
ACCGACGCGCCGTTCCTGGTGGAACTGCAACCCGGCGGAAAAAGCTATAAGCCGGGTCAGCTCCTCAGGGCCGACCGGGTGAAAGCGTACGCTGACGCGGAAAACGGGCAGTGGAAATTCCTGATGTGGGACGAGAAAAGCGGAAAAGTCAAAATGCCCGCCGGCAGCGTCGGGCACCGGTGGGGGAAAGAAAAAGGAAAGTGGAACCTCGAGCTGAAAGACGCGGCGGACGGTTCGGAGATCGACCCCGCGCTGACGTTTCTCGGGAAAAACGACGGAACGGTTCCGGTCCATTTCGACGATTTCGCCGACGGGCGCTCGCTCATCCGCCACGTCCCGGTGAAGTACATCGTGACCGCCGACGGGAAGAAGGCCGTCGTGGCGACCGTCTACGACGTCCTGATGGCCCAGTACGGCGTCAACAGGGGTCTCGCGGGAGATTATCCCACCGGTTACGACGACACCGACAAACCCTACACGCCCGCCTGGGCGGAAAAATACACGGGGATCGGCCGCAAGGACCTGCTGCAGTTCGCCAGGGAGTGGGGATCCACCGCCATGCACACCAACGGCAAGTGCACGATCATCATTGGCGCCGGCATCAATCACTGGTATCATGGGAACCTCATGTACCGCGCGGGTATCCACGCCCTGATGTTCACCGGGTGCGTCGGGGTGAACGGCGGCGGACTGGCCCATTACGTGGGTCAGGAAAAACTGGCGCCGGGAGAACCGTGGGGCAACATCGCCTTCGCGAAGGACTGGTACGGGGCGTCCCGGCTGCAGAACGCCACGAGCTGGCACTACGTGCACACAGACCAGTGGCGGTACGAAAAGGAATTCACCGATTACCATACCGTCCCCGCCGACGCCCGGCCCGGCACACTCGCCAGGGGACATGCCATGGATGTCCAGGTGCAGGCTGTCCGCAACGGGTGGCTGCCCTTCTATCCGCAGTTCGATAAAAACCCGCTCGAGCTGGCCCGCGAGGCTGAAGCGGCGGGGGCGGACACACCGGAGAAGATGTCCGGGTACGTCGTCGACCGGCTGAAGTCCGGGAAACTGAAATTTTCGGTCGAAGACCCGGACGCCGAAGAAAACTGGCCGCGCGTCTGGTATATCTGGAGGGGAAACGCCCTCATGGCGAGCAGCAAGGGGCATGAATATTTCCTGCGCCATTATCTCGGGACGCACGACAACGCCATCGCCGAAGACCTGGCGAAGGAATCCGTAAAAGAAGTGGTGTGGCATGACAGGGCGCCTCACGGGAAGATGGACCTCGTGGTGGACCTGAACTTCCGGATGGACACCTCGGCGCTGTACTCAGACATCGTCCTTCCGGCGGCCACCTGGTACGAAAAAGCCGACCTGAACTCCACAGACATGCACAGTTTCATTCATCCGCTTTCGGCCGCCGTTCCCCCGTGCTGGGAATCGAAGAGCGACTGGGACATCTTCCGGGCGATCGCAAAGAAATTCTCCGAGCTCGCCCCGGCGCATTTCGCCGCGCCGGTGAAGGACATCGTGGCCACGCCGCTGGCCCACGACACCGCGGCGGAGATCGCCCAGCCCGCTATACGGAACTGGACAGCGGGCGAGGTGGAGCCGATACCCGGGAAGACGATGCCGGCGCTGTCGGTCGTGACGCGCGATTACCCCAACCTGTACAACCAGTACATCGCCTTCGGGCCGCTCGCCCGCGCCAACGGCCTCGGCGCCCACGGCACGAAATATGCCATCGACGACTTCTACGATGAAATGCTCGTCACCCGGCCCACGGTACAGTTCGACGGGAAAAGCTACCCCTCGCTGAAAGAAGACGTCCATGTCTGCGACACCATCCTCCACCTGGCGACCGTCACCAACGGCGAGCTGGCGTACCGGTCGTATAAGAACATGGAGGAGAAGGTGGGACTTCCGCTGGCCCATCTTGCCGAAAAAAACAGGGGCGTCAGGACCAGTTACAGCGAACTACAGTCGAAGCCGACGCGGCTGTTGAACAGCCCGATGTGGTCCGGGATCACCGAAAACGGCCGCGCGTATTCCCCGTTCACATACAATAAAGAAGCGCTCGTCCCGTGGCGCACGCTCACCGGGCGTCAGCACTTTTATCTCGACCATCCCGGGTACATCGATTTCGGGGAGCACCTCCCCACCTACAAGCCGAAACCGCTTCCGGTCGAATACGCCGACCTCAGGTTCAGCGCGGGGGAAGGGAAGACGATCATGCTGAATTTCCTGACCCCCCACGGGAAATGGCACATCCATTCGACCTACGGCGACAACCAGCGGATGAGCACGCTGTCGCGGGGAGTGGAGCCGTTCTGGATCAACGATCAAGACGCCGCCGATATCGGCGTGGACGACAACGACTGGGTGGAGGTGCACAACGACCACGGGGTGGTGGTGACGAGGGCGGCGGTCAGCGCGAGGATCCCGAGGGGGATTTGTATTATTTATCACTCGCCCGAACGGACCATCTCGGTGCCGAAATCTCCGCTCAGGAACAACCGCCGGGCGGGGGGGCACAACAGCCTCACGCGCACCCGCCTCAAACCGAACCTCATGGTCGGCGGGTACGGGCAGTTCACATATCATTTCAATTACTGGGGACCGACGGGAAGCAACCGCGACACGCATATTCTCGTCAGGAAACTTCCACAACTGGTCTGGTAGGAGACACGAGCATGAACGTCAGGTCCCAAATATCCATGGTGTTTCATCTGGATAAGTGCATCGGATGCCATACCTGCAGCCTCGCGTGCAAGAACATCTGGACCGACCGCAAGGGCACCGAGTACATGTGGTGGAACAACGTCGAAACGAAGCCGGGGACCGGTTTCCCGACCCAGTGGGAAAACCAGGACAAGTACCGGGGCGGGTGGGAAAAGAAGAACGGGTCGATCAAGCTACGGTCCACGAGCAAGGCGCGGACGGTGACAGACATCTTCCACAACCCCTCGATGCCGGGCATGGATGACTACTACGAGCCGTGGACGTACAAATACGACGAACTGTTCAACGCCCCGGAGGGGCCCGACCAGCCCACGGCGAAGCCGATTTCCATGGTAACCGGCGAATACATCAACGTGGAAGCGGGTCCCAACTGGGACGACGACCTGGGGGGCTCGAGGATTTACGCGGAGAACGACCCCAACCTGAAAAACCTGACAGACGAACAGCGGATGCAGCTCTCCGCGATCGAGAGACTGGTCTTCTTCTATTTCCCGAGGATCTGCAACCACTGCCTGAACCCGAGCTGCGTCGCCTCGTGCCCGTCGGGCGCGCTGTACAAGAGGGGCGAAGACGGAATCGTCCTCATTGACCAGAAGCGCTGCAGGGGGTGGAGGGCGTGCGTGGCCGCGTGTCCGTACAAAAAGACTTTTTACAACTGGACCACCGGAAAATCGGAAAAATGCATCCTCTGTTTCCCCAGGCTCGAGACAGGCCAGGCGCCGGCGTGCTTCCATTCGTGCGTAGGCCGCATCCGGTACCTGGGCGTCCTGCTCTATGACGCAGACCGTCTCGAGGAGGTCGCGAAGTTCCCGGACGAGGAACTGATCGACGCGCACCGCTCGATGATCCTCAACCCGAACGACCCGGCGGTGATCGAGGCGGCGACCCGCAACGGCATCCACCCATCCGTCATCGCCTCGGCGCAGCAATCTCCGGTCTACCGTTTTGTGAAGGAATGGAAGATCGCGCTGCCGCCCCACATCGAATACCGGACGCTGCCGATGCTGTTTTATGTCCCGCCGATGTCTCCCGTGATGGCCGACCGCGGGGCGGACACCGTCGAGAGCGTCTCGGACGAATTTTTCCACGATATCGAGCAGGCCCGCGTACCCCTGCAGTTTCTGGCCAACCTCTTCGGCGCCGGTCACCAGGGGAAGGTGGTCTACGCGCTGAAAAAACAGAAGGCCGTGCGGACGTACCGCCGCGCGGTGACGGTCGGCGATATCGACATGAAGGTCGCCGAAAAAATGCTCATGGAGGCGGACTGCACGGTCGAACAGGCCGGGGCCATTTACAGGCTCACCTCGCTCTGCACGTTCGAAGACCGGTTCGTCATCCCGCCCATGCACAGGGAAGAGGCGATCGAGATGATGAAGGACCCCCACGAACACCGCGCGTCGGTGGGCTTCGGGTTCGTGGAAGCCCCGGAGAGGGGGCTCTGATGATCCGGCCGGATCTGTTCGACTGCGCGGCCGCCGCTCTGACCTACCCCGGGGAAAATTTCCGGGAGTCGGTGCGGGGCCTCGCCGAAGCCCTCGGTGCAGACCCTGCGGGTGGGCGCGCGGCAGATCTCGTCCGTGCGTTCGAGGCGGAGACTTCCCGAAACGATTGCGCACAGCTCGAGGAACTGTACACCCGGACGTTCGATCTCACCCCCGGGATCAGCCTGGAGACGGGCTGGCAGCTCTATGGCGAGTCGTATGAACGGGGGAGTTTCCTCGTAAAAATGAGGGGGATGCTACGGTCCCTCGGGATCGAGGAGAAGGGGGAACTGCCGGACCATCTTTCTTACATGCTGATGGCGCTCGGGCGGTTGCCGGTTGATGAGGCCGGCGAACTCGTGAGGAAATATCTATCGAAATCCTTATCGAAAATCATCGGCAATTTCACGGACGCCGGGAACCCGTACCTCAAACTCCTCAGGACCGTGTCCCTGGTGTTCGAGAAATATGCCATCGTGAAGGAGGACGCACACACATGACCGGATCCGGCCCGTTCTTCCTGGACGAGATATTTTTTGTCGTCATGCCCTATCTCGCCTTCATCATTTTCCTCCTGGTGTCCATCAGGAGGTACCTGACGCAGAGCTTCACGTTCTCGAGCCTCTCATCCCAATTTTTGGAGAACCAGCAGCATTTCTGGGGACTCGTTCCCTTCCATTACGGCATCATCGCCATAGTGGCGGGGCACTTCATCGGGTTCCTGATTCCGCGCGAGGTACTGGCCTGGAACAGCCAGCCGCTCAGATTATATGTGCTGGAAATTTCGGCGCTCGTGGGCGGACTGCTCACACTTGTCGGCCTCGTCAGCGTGATCGTCCGGCGCATCACCGTCTCGAAAATCCGCATGGTGACGAGCACCGCGGACTGGATACTCTTCGGGATTTTCGTGGTCCAGGTCCTGAGCGGGCTGTACATCGCGGTGTTCCACGGGTGGGGGTCATCGTGGTTCGCCGCGGTGGCGACCCCGTATCTCTGGTCGCTCATCACGCTGAACCCGGACATCGCCTACGTGACGGCGATGCCACCGATGGTGAAAATGCACATCGTCTGCGCCTACGTGATGATCGCCTTTTTCCCCTTCACGCGTCTTGTGCACGCGCTGGTCGTGCCGAATCCGTACCTCTGGCGCAAGACCCAGGTGGTGAGATGGTACGGAATCCGTCGCTTCGCCGACACAAAAAAAGTCAAAGCATAGCCGGATACACAACATGACCGAAGATACCAGGTCGATCAGGATCCTCGCGCTCAACACGGTCGCATTCACGGTCTGTTTTGCCTGCTGGACGATGAACGGCGTGCTGGTCACCTGGCTGGTGGAACGGGGGGTGTTCGCGTGGGACAAGGTGCAGATCGGCTGGCTGATCGGCATCCCGATCCTCACCGGTTCGGTCCTCAGGCTGCCGATGGGAGTGTTGACGGACAGGTTCGGCGGCAGGAGGGTTTTCAGCCTTCTGATGCTCCTGGCCGCGGTCCCGATGTATCTCATGAGCTACGCCGACTCCTACGGGCATTTTCTTCTGGGCAGCCTGGCGTTCGGCGCCACCGGCGCTTCCTTCGCGGTGGGGATCGCCTATACATCCGTCTGGTTCAGGAAGGAACGGCAGGGCACGGCGCTGGGGATTTTCGGCGCGGGGAATGCCGGTTCGGCGCTCACCAGCCTGGTCGCTCCCGTCGTTCTCAGATCGATTTCCAACGGCGGCCAGGACCTGGAGGCGTGGCGGATGCTGCCCCGTTTCTACGCTTTCGCGCTCGTGGCCATGACGGTCGTGTTTTTCCTTTTCACGAGCGAGAAGGTCGTGGAACACAACAAGGGGTTCACGCTTCGCCAGCGTCTCGCACCCCTGAAGTATCCCAGGGTCTGGAGGTTCGGGCTGTACTACTTCGTGGTGTTCGGTGGCTTCGTGGCCCTGGCGCAATGGCTGATTCCCTACTATGTGAACGCCTACACGATGAGCATCGCCATGGCGGGGCTCATGGCGTCGATCTTCAGTTTCCCGTCAGGCGTCATACGCGCGCTGGGGGGGTGGATGTCCGACAGGTACGGCGCCAGGGCGGTCATGTACTGGGTGTTCGGGACCTGCCTGATCTGTTTCACGCTCCTGTTCGTACCGCGGATGGACATCCGCTCGCCGGGGCAGGGGGTCATGTCGGACAGGGCGGGGACGGTCACCGCGGTGTCAGATATCGCCATCGAGACCGACAACGCCTCCTACACGCTCCTTCAGAAACCGGATACGGACCCCACAGAGATGGAAGAGGGAACGCTCATCCTCCCCACGTTTTCATTTTGGCAGGAACCTGTCGTGAAGGCGGGCGACGAGGTCGCGAAAAAACAGCTGATCGCCAGGGGCGTGACCCACATCTATTTTCAGGCGAACGTCTGGATCTTCACCGTCCTGGTCTTCATCGTGGGCATCATGATGGGGATCGGCAAGGCGGCCGTGTATAAATTCATCCCGGAATATTATCCGAACGACGTCGGCGTCGTGGGCGGCATCGTCGGGGTGATCGGCGGCCTGGGGGGGTTCGTCTGCCCGATCATCTTCGGCTATCTCCTCCGGGCTACCGGAATCTGGACCACAAGCTGGATGTTCTTTTTCGTGGTCACGCTCCTGTGCCACGTCTGGATGTACGTCACGGTCCGTAAACTGATGTCCAGCAGGGCCCCGGTCCTGTCGAGACAGCTCGAGGAGACGGGACAGGTGGGGGATCTGGAGGTCCCGGCCCACATGCTCTCCGGAACGAAAGGAAAAGACTGAATGGCGACCGAATCGGCCTCAACGGATCGCGCGGGTGCCGGCGGCTGGCTGGATGAATGGAAGCCGGAAGATACCGGTTTCTGGGAGCAGACCGGACGGAAGATCGCATGGCGCACGCTCACCATTACAACCATTACGCTGATTCTCTCCTTCGCCACCTGGTTCCTGATGAGCGCCATCGTGGTGAGGATGCCCGGCATCGGGTTCAGGTTCGACACGATGCAGCTCTTCTGGCTTGCGGCGATGCCCGGCCTCGCCGGGGGTACACTCCGTATCATCCACACTTTTCTGATTCCGATCTTCGGCACGAGGAAGGTGATCACGGTATCGACGCTGCTCAAGTTGATACCCTGTGTCGGCATCGGTCTGGCGGTGATGAACCCGGACACCCCGTTCTGGCTGTTCCTGGTTCTGGCCTTCTCGGCGGGGTTCGGGGGCGGAGACTTTTCATCGTACATGCCGAGCACGAGTATTTTTTTCCCCAAGCGGCTCCAGGGTACGGCCCTCGGGATCCAGGCGGGAGTCGGAAATTTCGGCGTCAGCCTGACGCAGTTCGTCACTCCCTGGATCATCGGTATGGGGATGTTCGGCGTGCTGGCGGGTGACCCGCAGACCTACGTGAAGGGCGACGTCGTGAAGTCCATGTGGATCCAGAACGCCGCATTCTGGTATGTACCGTTTCTCATCCTGATGGGAATACTTTCCTGGACCATGCTCAGGAGCGTTCCGGTCCGGGCCTCGTTCACCGAGCAGCTCGACATTTTCCGCAACAAGCACACCTGGTTCTGCACGCTTACGTACGTGATGACGTTCGGCTCTTTTTCCGGACTCTCGGCGTCATTCCCCCTTCTGATCAAGACGGTGTACGGAACGTTTCCGAACGCCCCGGATCCGCTCGCCTACGCCTTCCTCGGGCCGCTGGTCGGTTCACTGGCGCGGGTCGCGGCCGGTCCTCTGACCGACAGGGTTGGGGGAGGGATCATCACGCACATCTCCGGGATCATCCTCATCGCGGGAACCGTCCTCCTGATCGCCGCCGGACTCCTGACGCCCGAGTCGCCCGACCAGTTTTTGCTTTTTGTGGCGGTGATGCTGGTCCTCTTCCTCTTCTCCGGAATCGGCAACGCCTCCACCTTCCGGCAATTTCCGGTGATCTTTTCGCACTCGGCGCGGCAGGGAGCCGGCGTGATCGGGTGGACGGCGGCGGTGGCCGCCTACGGGCCTTTTATTTTTTCGACGCTGATCGGAACGTCGATCACCGGCAAGGGGTCGGCAGTGCCCTTTTTTGCCGGCCTGGCGGTTTTCTACGCGATAGCCACCGCGGTGAACTGGTGGTTTTACACGCGGAAGGGCTGTGAAAAACCAAGTTGAAACGGCTGCCATGACCGGTAAAATCAATCCGCGTTTGATGTGAACAACAGGGTGCTGGGGATATTCCTGGGGGCGGGCCTTCTTCTCTGCCTGACGATTTTTCTGACGTCGTACGCCAACAACGTCAGGCTGCCGGGAAACAATGAAGGCTACGAGCCGGTGCAGCCCATCGCCTACTCTCACAGGCTGCATGCCGGAGAGCTCCAGCTCGCCTGTCTCCATTGCCATTCCGATGCCGGACGAAGCCGGAACGCGGGCATCCCCACGATGCAGACGTGCATGGACTGTCACAAATTCGTAACCGCCCCGATCCTGGACATCCGCGCCGAGGACAGGCGCGCCGCCGAAGCGAAAGAAAAACCGAAACGCATCGTGTCCGCCGAACTTCATAAACTCTACGCCGCGATGGGCCTCGACGACCAGCTCCGTCCCGAACCCGGCGCCGTCCCCCGCGCCGTCGGGTGGATCAGGGTGCACGAACTTCCCGACTTCGTGTATTTCAACCACGGCGCGCACGTGTCGGCCGGCGCCGAATGCCAGACGTGCCACGGCGCCATCGAAACCATGGAACGGGTCAGGCAGGTGTCCGATCTCTCCATGGGGTGGTGCGTGAACTGCCACCGGGGATCGAACGCGACGGGCGTGCAGGGGCGGGCAGTCGCCGCCCCGACGGATTGCTCGGGGTGCCATTTTTAATGTTATGACCTGATTATTCGCAGAAAATCCTGCATGAACCACGATCACCACACCGGCAGGGATTCCGGACCCGCCATGGGCTTCAACCGGAGGTCCTTCCTGAAGGCCGCGGGTTTCACGCTCGCGGGCGTCATGGTCGCCGGATGCGAACGCCAGAAGGTCGATAAGGCGATCCCGTTCCTGGTGAAACCGGAGGAAGTGATACCCGGAACTTCCACGTGGTATGCCTCCACCTGCGGGGGATGCACGGCCGGCTGCGGTATTCTCATAAAAAACCGGGACGGACGGCCGATCAAGATCGAGGGAAACCCCGAACATCCGTTGTCGGGCGGCGGTCTCTGCGCCACGGGCCAGGCCATGGTCCTCTCCCTGTACGATTCCCACAGGCTCCAAAAACCCGCCCTGCGCGGGAAACCGGCGCTCTGGGACGAGATCGACCGCGCCGTCACCGGCCAGCTTGAAAAAACGCGGAGGGAGGGAAAGACCGTGCGGATACTGACCAGCAGCGCACCGGGTCCCACGGCGCTTGCCGCGGTGGCAAAATTCCTCACCGCTTTCCCGGGCGCGAAACACATCCGGTACGATCCGCTTTCCGCCTCCGCAATCGCCGACGCGCACCAACAGTGCTACGGGCGCCGGTTCATCCCGCATTACCGTTTCGACCGGTCGGGAGTCATCGCGTCGTTCGACGCCGACTTCCTCGGGACCTGGCTCTCCCCGGTCGAGTTCACGCGCGCCTACCGCTCGGGCCGCCCGATCGACGGGATGACGCCGTCGATGTCGCACCATGTCCAGATCGAGTCGCGCATGTCCCTTTCCGGCAGCAACGCCGACCGGCGCCTGGTCGCCCGGCCCGACGAACAGTACCGGCTCCTCCTGAGGTTGACCGCCCTTGTGGATCGCGAGGCCGGGAGGACGCCGGCCGTTCCCGATCCCGGGCCCGATCCTCGTCACGAAGATGAAATGCGCCGCCTCGCCGCCCTGCTGAATACCGCCCGGGGGAACAGCCTCGTGGTGTGCGGTGCAAACCATCTCCCCTCGCAGCTGCTGACGGCATATCTCAACCACACCCTGCAGAATACGGGCGCGACCGTGGATCTGGATGCACCTTCATACTGCCGGACCGGAAGCGACGCCGCCGTGGCGGAGCTCATGGCCGAGTTGGATTCGGGCGGTGTCGGCATGCTGATCGTGTGGGACGCAAACCCGGCCTACGACTGGCCGGGAGACGGAGCATTCGCCGGCTCGATGAAAAAAGCCGGCATGAGCGTCATCTGCGCGTCTCATGAAGATGAGACATCGCACGAGGCCACGGTCGTGCTCCCGAAGGCCCACCCGATGGAGGAATGGGACGACGCCGAACCCGTATCGGGGATCGTTTCGGTGCGGCAGCCTGCGATCACCCCGTTCGGGGACACCCGCTCGCTGACCGATTGCCTGCACCGGTGGACGGGCGATACAATTTCAGACCTCGAGGCGATCAAGAACTGGTGGCGGGCCGCATTCTTCCCCCGCCGGAACACCGCCGCCGACTCGTTCGATACGTTCTGGAACGACGCGGTCTACAGGGGTTTTGTTCGGGTAAACCCCGCGCCGGCACCGTTGAAACCATTCAACACTTCCTCGCTCGGACCGTGCGGTGAGTCCGGCCCGCGTGGAGGGGAACTGGTTCTCGAATTTTATCCGACGGTGGCCCTCCTCGACGGGCGGCACGCCCATAATCCCTGGCTGCAGGAACTGCCCGATCCGGTCACGAAGATCGTCTGGGACAATTATGCTTCCGTTTCGCCGGCAACCGCCGCCGGGAACGGCCTCCACAGGGGAGACATCGTACATGTGGGCCTCGACGGGGCGTCACTTGAGCTGCCGGTCGTGATCCAACGGGGGCAGGCGGACGGGACGGTCGCCGTCGCGCTCGGGTACGGGAAAATGGGCACCGACAGGTTTTCATCCGTCGGGCCGGAGTGGTTCGAGGGGGTACGCACCGTGGAGCCGGGCGAACTCGTCGGAAAAAACGCGGGGCCGGCACGGGAATTCCGGGACGGGTACCTCGCGAACTGGCGGACCGTCAGGGAGTTCAGGGGTACAGGGTCGGCGCGACGGCTCGCCGCCACGCAGGAGTACGATTCGCTCCGGATGCCGGCAGGCCTCGCGCCCCCGGACGAAGAACGCCGGCCCATCATCCAGGAAACCACCCTCTCCGCCTATCTGGCCTCACGGTCCGCCGGGAGTTTTCCAAAACCGGAGATCCACACCATCTGGCCCGATGAGTACAGGTTTCCCCATCACCGCTGGGCGATGGCGATCGACCTGAGTGCCTGCACCGGGTGTTCGGCGTGCGTCGTGGGATGCCAGGCCGAGAACAACATCCCGGTAGTCGGCAAAGATGAGGTGTACAGAAACCGCGAGATGGCATGGCTGCGCATCGACCGCTACTACTCCGGGGAAGACGGGGACCTCAGCGTGGCGTACCAGCCGATGCTGTGCCAGCACTGCGAACACGCCCCGTGCGAAACGGTCTGTCCCGTGCTGGCCACGGTGCACAGCGACGAGGGCCTCAACCAGCAGGTCTATAACCGCTGCGTGGGGACGCGGTACTGCTCGAACAATTGTCCCTACAAGATCAGACGGTTCAACTGGTTCGACTATTCCCACGGAGACGACATGCAGAGGCTCGTCCTCAACCCCGACGTCGTGGTGCGGGAGAGAGGCATCATGGAAAAGTGCTCCTTCTGCGTACAGCGTATACAGGAGGTGAAAATCAGGGCGAAGGAGGGACGCCGGCCCATCAGCGACGGCGAGGTGAAAACGGCCTGCGAGCAGTCGTGCCCGGCGCAGGCGATCGTGTTCGGTGATCTCCGCGACCCGGAGAGCCGGATTTCGAAAATGCAGTCCGGTCCGCGGATGTACCGGGTCCTTGAGGAAACGGGCACGGCCCCGTCGATCGCCTATATGACGCTCGTCCGGAACCGGGGTGAGGAGGGCGGCGCGGATGCCTGACGTCGTCTCCGAAATCCGCCGGCCCCTCATCGGGGGGAACAAGAGTTACGGCGAGGTCACGCGCGAAGTCTGCGCGCCTCTCGACCGGAAGTCGTCGGCCGCGTGGTGGACCACGCTTTCGGCCGCCCTCGCGATGCTCGTGCTGGGAGTGGTGGCCGTGACGTACGAGCTCCGGACGGGAATAGGCACATGGGGGCTGAACAACACCGTGGGGTGGGCGTTCGACATCACCAATTTCGTCTTCTGGATCGGCATCGGACACGCCGGTACGCTCATATCGGCCATCCTGTTTTTATTCAACCAGAAATGGAGGACCTCGGTGAACCGGTCGGCCGAGGCCATGACGCTTTTCGCGGTGATGTGCGCGGGGATCTTCCCGGTGATCCACATGGGTCGGCCGTGGCTGGCGCACTGGGTGATTCCCTATCCCAACGCCCGCGGACCGCTCTGGGTGAATTTCCGTTCACCCCTGGTCTGGGACATGTTCGCGATCGGCACCTATTTCATCGTGTCCTTCACCTTCTGGTACGTGGGCCTCATCCCCGACCTCGCCACCATCCGGGACAGGGCCACCTCGAAAATCAAAAAGGCCCTCGCGGGGTTTTTCAGTTTCGGCTGGGACGGTTCAAACCGCACCTGGCAGCGTTATGAAACCATCTACCTCCTGCTGGCGGGCCTGGCGACCCCGCTGGTGGTGTCGGTGCATACAATTGTCAGCTGGGATTTCGCGACATCGCTCATCCCCGGGTGGCATACGACCATCTTCCCCCCCTATTTCGTCGCCGGGGCGGTCTTTTCCGGTTTCGCCATGGTCCTGACGCTGATGCTCATCGTGCGCAGGGTGCTCCACTTCGAAGATTACATCACGCTGCACCACATCGGCGCGATGTCCAAGATCATCATCGCCACCGGCGGTATCGTGGCGCTGGCCTACGCCACGGAATTTTTCGTGGCGCTCTACTCGGGGAACGAGTACGAGAGGTTCACCTTCGTCAACCGCGCCCTCGGTCCGTACGGATGGGCGTACTGGACCATGGTGGGATGCAACATCGGGGTCCCCCAGCTCCTCTGGTTGAAAAAAATCCGGTCGAACGTGGCGGCCGTTTTCGTCATCAGCCTTCTGATCAATGTCGGGATGTGGTTCGAGCGTTTCGTGATCATTACGATTTCGCTCTCCCGCGATTACCTCCCCGCCAGCTGGGCGAGTTACAGCCCGACCACGATTGAAATCGCAACACTCATCGGGAGTTTCGGGCTGTTTTTCACGCTGTTCCTCCTCTTCTCGAGGTTCCTGCCCATGATCGCCATCGGTGAGGTGAAGGGCATCCTCCGGTACGGAAGGTCGAACGGGAAGGAGGCGGGGAAATGAGCAGGCGTCTGCTGGTGGCGACCTTCGGCGACGAGAGGGACATCCTCGGGGCGACGCGGCGCGCGCGCGAATCGGGATACAGCATCCTCGACGTCTTCACGCCCTTTGCGGTGCACGGGCTCGACGCCGCCGCCGGGCTCAGGCCGTCGAGGCTGCCCTGGATCTGTTTCGCCCTGGGTCTCACAGGCGCAATATCCAAACTCTGGTACCAGATCTGGACCTCGGCCACGAGCTGGCCGGTGAACGTCGGTGGAAAACCGTTGAACTCCGTCCCGGCCTTCGTTCCCGTGACGTTCGAAATCATGGTTCTCTTCGCGGCGGTCGGAACCGTCCTGGCTTTTCTCATTGTGAGCCGGCTGAGACCCGGTCGGAAGCCCGCGGTCATCTACGACCGGACGACCGACGACAGGTTCGCCCTGGTGCTGGTCCAGGACGACGCCGGTTTCGATGCGGACGTCGTGCGGACATTACTGGAACCGTTCGGGCTGCTCGAGATGTCCGAGCGGATCGAGGACCCCCCCGAAAGATCCCCCCGCGGATCATTCCTGATCAGGCCGGTATTTGTCGCGCTGAGTGCGGCGGGCCTGATCATCTTCGCGGTCCTGACGTACCTCACGCCGCGGGATTTCACCGAACCGAACCTCCTGATACTTCCCGGCATGGTGAACTCCGTGCCGTACGACCCGTTTTCAGCAGACAAGAATTTCCCCGACGGGAAGACGCTCAGGGCCCCGGTCTCAGGCACCATCGCCCGGGGATTTTACCCGATCGATTCCTCGAAATCGGAAGAAGAGGCAACGACGGTCCGGGCGGATTTCGGGAAGCTGTCCGCGGACAGGCAGCGGGAAATTGATGAACTCGCCGCGGGGGTGTACTCCACCTTCTGCCAGCCGTGCCACGGCACGTCGGGAGCGGGCGACGGACTGATCCCGCAACACGGTTACCCGCCGCCGCCGGCGCTGACGGCGGAAAACGCCCTGAAGCTCGAGGACGGACGGATGTTCAACATCATCACCTTCGGCCGCGGGAACATGCCTTCGCTCGGCCACCGCATTTCGCGCGAAGATCGCTGGCTCGTGATCCGGCATGTCCGGCAGCTCCAGCACACGGCTTCAGGAGGATCGGGACCATGAACCCCCGGACGCACGGACAGATCGCCTACCGGCCCTCGCCGCGTGTGATGAAAAACCTCGTGCTGGTCGGCCTCGCCGGGATCCTCCTCACCGCGATGGGGCTCCTCCTCGCCCCCGGAC
>DATEDB010000293.1:0-3396 GCA_035286625.1 Bacteroidota bacterium | reverse complement strand
ATCCCCAGGTTGAACGTCTTCCGCATTTCGATGTCGGAGACGGCGCCGTATTTCCTGATCAGGGTAAACACCGCCGGGGGGTTCCACGACGCCCAGTCGATTTTCAGCGACAGTGGACTGCGCACCACCCGCGCCGTGTTTCCGACGATACCGCCGCCGGTGATGTGGGCGAACGCGTGCACACCGGTGTTTTTCGAGGCGAGCGTGATACTCTTGAGGTACGACCGGTGGACGGCCAGCAGGGTTTCTCCCACCCTGCCCTCCAGTTCGTCGACGAAATCATCGACCTCGAATCTCTCTAAGAGCACCGCCCTGGCCAGCGAAAAACCGTTGGTGTGCAGGCCAGTCGAGGGAACGCCCACCAGGATGTCTCCGGACCGCACCCGGTTTCCCGTGTAGATTTTTTTCCGGTCCACGACTCCCACGATCGATCCCGCGAGGTCGTATTCATTGTCCCGGTAAAAGCCGGGCATCTCCGCGGTCTCTCCCCCGATCAGCGAGCAACCGTTTCTTTTGCACCCCCTGATCATCCCCCCGATGACCTGCTCGGCGACGCTGGTTTTCAGTTTCCCCGTCGCGAAATAATCCAGAAAAAACAACGGGCGGGCGCCGCAGACCGCGATATCGTTCACGCAGTGGTTGACCAGATCCTCCCCCACCGAATCGTGTTTATCCATCAGGAAAGCGATCTTCAGTTTCGTGCCGACACCGTCGACGCTCGAGACCAGGACAGGATTGGCTATCCCCTTGAACCGCGCTTCGTAGAATCCACCGAAGGCGCCGATATCGGCGAGCACTGACCTGGAAAAGGTCGTGCGGACCCTGTCCCTGATCCGCCTGACCAGCTCGTCACCCCTCTCGATACTGACCCCGGAACCCTTATACGTGTTTGAATGCCCGCTCATCTGTGCGTTTTGTAAAAGAATCGCCTAAATATAAAGATAGTTTCTCTGAAAAGAAATACATACCGCCCGGGCGATATCCCTTGCGAATAATAAGATACGTCCGTATATTTGAAAGTTTTACTTTAATAAAGCATGGGAACTATCATAATTTCAGGTCCGGGGGAGTCTGTAAATGTCGGGAAGATATTTTGCGTGGGAAGAAATTATGCCGGGCATACCGCCGAGATGAAGGCCGAAGCACCCCCTGAACCGGTGATATTCCTCAAACCTCCCTCCGCTATCGTCCATTCACCGGACCCCATCGTGAGACCCGCCTTTTCGGGTGAAATGCATCATGAGGTCGAACTGGTGGTCGCGATCGGCTCGGGGGGGAAAAACATCTCCGAACATGCCGCGGCCGGTGTCATCCTTGGATTCGGGGTGGGTCTCGATATGACTCTCAGGGACGTTCAGAGCATCGCGAAACAGAAGGGCCTCCCCTGGACCATCGCCAAGGGATTCGACACCTCCGCCCCCGTATCGGACATTATTCCAGCCGACCCGGCGCGCCCCGTCCCGGCGTTCGATCTCGTCTGCAGGGTCAACGGTGAGGAGCGTCAGCGGGGATCGACGTCGGAGATGCTCTTCAGCATCCCCTACCTCATCCATTATCTCTCGACGATATTTACACTCGAGAAAGGCGACCTGATCTTTACCGGGACGCCTCCCGGAGTGGGTCCGGTCGATCCCGGCGATGTCATCGAGGCCGGACTGACCGGATACGTATCGATACGGCACCCGGTCATCTCGGCCTGAAATGCCCAATCCGATCAGGATCGCGTTGATCATCACCGGGGCCATCCTCGGGGCGCTATTTTTTATCACCTATCCGGCTGACCCGCTTTCGGCGGCCGGCTCATCCGGCGGCGACCGGATCCGCATCCCCGACCCCGATTCAGTCAGGATGAATTTTCGCGGCTACGTGTGGCCGACCGACGCAAGCCGAAAAATCACATCATCGTTCGCCGAATTCCGCACTCTCCATTTCCACGGCGGCATCGACATCAGCACCAACGGAACGGTCGGGCACCGCGTGTTCGCGGTCCAGGACGGCTACCTCCTGCGGGTCCGCATCACACCCAGCGGATACGGGAAAATGCTCTACCTGAGGCATCCCGACGGATACGTGAGCACGTACGCTCACCTGAAATCGTTCAATCCCGAAATCGAGCGGCTGGCGTCGGCCGAACAGTACAGGACCGGGAGATACGAGATCGACCTCCTCTACTCCGGGCCCGTCCACCGGGTGGGAAAAGGAGACGTGATCGCGTACACCGGAGACACCGGTTTCGGACCGCCCCATCTTCACTTCGAAATACGCGACACGAACCTCAATCCGGTCAACCCCCTGCTCGGCGAATCCTTCAGGCAGGAGGATCGGATCCCCCCGAACATCTACCGCCTCCTCGTCAGGCCCCTCTCTGCCGGGTCGCGGGTCAATGACCGGGACAATCCCCGGATCTACAGCCGGTTCCCGAGGCGCGACGGCGGATATCGCCTCGCCGAGAAGATCCGGATCAGGGGAGAAGTGGGATTCGCCGTGGAGACCGTGGATCGTTCAAACGGTGTCGCCGGCAGAAAAGGCGTCCACATGACGGATCTCACGCTGGACGGCCAAAACATCTTTCACTCCGAACTGAACGCGATCCCGATCCTCAAGACGGCTCAGATATACCTGCACTACGATTTCCCGATGATCCTCGCCGGCAAAGGACGGTTCCAAAAACTCTACGTGGAACGTGGAAACGAGTTACCGTTTTACATGAAAACCGGAAGAGGCCGCGGGATCGTGCGCGCCGGGGAGCTCGCCGAGGGTGAACACGCGTTTTCGATCATCTGCACCGATATTTACGGCAACCGATCCGAACTGTCCGGGACGCTGGTGGTGGAACACCCGCCGGCGATCGCTCTGGCCGGTGTGGACGACAGCTCATTGCGGTTGGTCGACCTCTCCCGCTCACCCATCGACCTGATCCGGGTCATGGGAAGGAAACAGTATGCCCCGACCTGGGAGGAACACACCGTGCACGGGTCTGTCTTTACCGCCGCCGGGGATTCGATCGACGTACCGGTCAATACGGCCCGGTATGACATTGTCAGTGTGCTCGCCAGGACTCCCCTTGGCTCGTGGTCCGACCCGGTCATCGACAACCTCAGGAAGGTACCCGGTCCCGCCCACACTATCAGCATCGACCACGAGGTGATCGGTGACGACCTGAAAATATCCGTCTCCACCGCGGGAGTGTTCACAGCCCCCCCGTCGGTCGTCGTGTCTGAAGGGCTCCGCGCCGTCCCCGTACCGATGACCCCGGCCGATGTATCCCTCTCGGTGGGGTACTACCACCTTCCCGACTACAACTCCGAGGCGGGGACCATCCAGGCGCGCGCCGGCGTAAACGGTCATGAGGTGAGCTCCGAATCCCGGCTCGAACTCTTTTCGATACCCCCGGAC
>DATEDB010000292.1:0-5749 GCA_035286625.1 Bacteroidota bacterium | reverse complement strand
CGGGATCTCCGGGTTGCCGGTGAACCCGCTCGGCTCGAACCGCATGTGGGAGAATTTCTCCACCAGGACCCGCAGCGGCACGCCGTACTGCAATGCCATCGATACCGATGTCGCGAAAGCGTCCATCAGGCCCGAAATCGTCGACCCCTCCTTCGACATGGTGATAAAAATCTCGCCGGGGTTCCCCTCGTCGTACAGCCCCACCGTGATGTATCCTTCGTGGCCGCCGATCGAGAACTTGTGCGTGACCGCCCGGCGTTCGTCAGGGAGTCTCCGGCGAACCGCCTTCTTGGGGATCAGCCCGGAGAGCTGGTCGATGCTCGTGTTCAGCGGCTGCGTGCGTTTGCACCCGTCGCGGTAGATGGCGATCGCCTTGAGCCCCAGTCTCCACGCCTCGATGTAGGTCTTCGCGATATCCTCCGCGGTGACATCGGCCGGCATGTTGACGGTTTTCGAGATGGCGCCCGAGATGTAGGGCTGCACGGAGGCCATCATTTTCACGTGTCCCATGTATTCGATCGTGCGATTGCCTTTCGCCGGTTTGAAGGCGCAGTCGAAGACGGGGAGGTGCTCCTCCTTCAGGTGGGGGGCTCCCTCGATCGTGTCGTTCTTGTTGATGTAGGCGAGGATATGTTCGATCTGCTCTTCGATGTAACCGAGTCTCTTCAGCGCGAGCGGGACGGTCTGGTTGACGATCTTCAGGAGGCCGCCTCCCACGAGTTTTTTGTATTTCACCAGGGCGATGTCGGGCTCGACCCCGGTGGTGTCGCAGTCCATCATGAACCCGATCGTGCCGGTCGGCGCCAGGACGGTGGCCTGCGAGTTGCGGAACCCGTACTCCCGGCCGATGGCGTAGGCGTCATCCCACACCTTCCGCGCCGAGGTGAGCAGCGCGGTCGGGACGCTCCTGTCGCCGATCTCATCGGCGGCGAGCCCGTGCATCTTGATCACCTTGAGCATCGGTTCGCGGTTCCGTTCGAATCCCCTGAACGGACCGATTTCTTTTGAAATCTGCGCCGATTGTTTGTAGGCCTGGCCGCACATCAGCGCGGTGACCGCGGCCGAGTACGCCCGGCCTTCCTCGCTGTCGTAGGTCAGCCCCCTGGCCATCAGCAGGGCGCCGAGGTTGGCGTAGCCGAGTCCGAGCGGGCGGTAGTCGAAACTGTTCTGGGTGATCTTCGGCGTCGGGTAGCTGGCGTTGTCGACCTCCATCTCCTGCGCGGTGATCGTGATGGTGACGGCGTGACAGAACGACTCGATGTCGAATTCCCCTTCGGTGTCCCGGAATTTCATCAGGTTGAGGGAGGCGAGGTTGCAGGCCGTGTCGTCGAGAAACATGTACTCGCTGCAGGGGTTCGACGCGTTGATCGGGGCGGAATTCGGCGACGTATGCCAGTTGTTGATTGTGGAGTGGAACTGCATCCCCGGGTCGCCGCAGACCCAGGCCGCCTCAGCCGCCTCCTTCATGAGGTCCCGGGCCCGGTAGGAGTCCATCGGCTTGCCGGACGTGACCCCCACTGTTTTCCACTCGGAGTCGTCGACGACCGCCTTCATGAAGTCGTCGTCCACCCTGACCGAATGGTTCGCGTTCTGGTAGAACACCGAATCGTAGGCGCCGCCGGGGACGTTGAATCCTCCGTCGTATCCGGCCTCGATCAGGGCCCACGCCTTCTTCTCCTCTTCAGACTTGGAGCGGATGAAGTCGAGGATGTCCGGGTGGTCGGCGTTGAGGATCACCATCTTCGCCGCGCGCCTGGTCTTGCCGCCCGATTTGATCACGCCGGCGAACGCGTCGTATCCCCGCATGAAGGACACCGGTCCCGACGCGGTGCCGCCGCCGGAGAGACTCTCCCGGGACGAGCGCAGCGTCGAGAGGTTCGACCCCGTGCCCGAACCCCACTTGAAGAGCCGGCCTTCGGTGCGGGCGAGGTCGAGGATCGACTCCATGGTATCCTCAACGGAATTGATGAAGCAGGCCGAGCATTGCGGTTTTTCTTCGATCCCCACGTTGAACCAGACCGGGCTGTTGAAGGCCATGTACTGGTTGACGAGCAGAAAGAGCAGCTCGTGATAGAAGGTTTGGGCGTCTTCTTCGGAGGCGAAATAGTTGCCTTTCCGACCCCAGCCGGTGATGGTTGAGGCGACCCGATCGACGATCTGGCGGACGCTCGTTTCGCGATCAGGCGTACCCAGTTTTCCGTGAAAATACTTTGAGACGACGACGTTTATGGCGGTTACCGACCATGATTTCGGGACTTCCACATCTTTCTGTTCGAAGATGGTCTCTCCCTTTTCGTTGGTGATGACGGCCGTGCGAATCTCCCATTCCACTTCGTCGAAGGGGTGGGTACCCGGTTTTGTGAAGTATCGCCGGAATGTCAATCCTGACCGGCCCGATTGGCCCGACGGGCCCGTCGGATCCTTCTGACCCTGCCGGACGGTGTTTTCGGAAGGTGACCCGCTTCCGGAAATTGCGGGATTCCAATCGCCCTGCTGCCTGACCTCCTTTTCCTGCATGCTGCTTCTCCTTCTATACTATAAAATGTTGAAAAATCTGCATTAAAAAAAGAAAAAATCCGGAATGCCCGGATTTTTCCGCTGAAATCATGAATATTTTGATATACCCGATGACGAACCGGATGCGGACGGTTGTTGAGCGATTCTCAATTTAGATACCCTTTTCACACTGATGGAGCCCACGTCCTGTGGGCCGCACTTTTTATCCCGCTCCGGATCCCGGGCGATTTCAACCGTCCCTATTCAGTTGGCGACATTGGCTAGAAATATATAGTCTTGTGGATAAGAAGTCAAGTGAAAAATCAAAAAAATATCCGAGCCTGATATACTGTTTAAAGATAATGAGTTCAGCGACCACCCCGGAGGGCAGACGGGATGTGTCCGCAGGATGTGACCGTCGTCATCCCGCCCGAATCCGGCCGAGGCTGACACCGCTGGTGCGGACCACTTGCTTTTCGGCGTGGTCGGAAGTATTATGAATCCGAATCGACCGTACCTCGCCATTTCACGCGATTGCCGTTCATGTCCTCAGTCGTAAAATTCCGGACCATCAACGGGATGCTCGACGCGCTCCTCGAAAAATATTCGGAATCGCCGCGACCCATCCTGATGTGGAAAACGGAAAAGAAATACCGCGGGATTTCGTACCGGGAGTTCGGCCAGTGGGTGGAACGCATCGCGTTCGGCCTGGCATCCATCGGTGTGCGCAGCGGCGACCGCGTCGCGCTCCTGTCCGAAAACAGGCCCGAGTGGGTCGTCGCCGACATGGCGATGGTCCGGCTCGGCGCAATCAACGTCTCCATCTACCCGAGCCTCACCCCCCGGCAGATCGCCTATATCCTGAACGACTCCGGTGCTTCCTGCGTCGTCCTCTCAAACCGGCTCCAGCTGAAAAAAATCCTGGGAATTCGTGCCGATCTGCCGTTGTTGCGACATATCGTGATCTTCGCCGATCCAGGACCGGACGCGAACGACGTGGTGGGTTTCGACGACCTGGCCGGCATGGGGAAGGACCATCAAATGAAGAATCCCGGACACGTTGCGAGGGAATCTTCCGCGGTAACGCCGGGGAGTTTGCTGACGCTCATTTATACATCGGGCACCACCGGTGATCCGAAAGGCGTGATGCTTACGCACGGGAACCTCGTGAGCAACATCCTCTCCTCAACGGAGTGCATCCCGTTCGTCGAAGATGATATCCTCCTTTCGTTCCTGCCCCTCTGTCACTCGTACGAGAGGATGGCGGGGTACTATTCAGCCATGTCCTGCGGCGTCACGATCGCGTACGCCGAGAGCGTCGACACGGTGCGGGAGAACCTCATGGAGGTCAGGCCCACGATCGTGACGACCGTGCCGAGGCTCTTCGAGCGGATACACGCGGGACTGGCGAAGCAGGAGAAGGCGATGCCTCCGTTGAAGAGGGCCGTCTATCGATGGGCGATGTCGGTGCGCGCCTCGCACGCCCGCCGTCGTGGCGGAGCCGCCCCGCGTTCGACCCGTGGAATACGGTACGCGATCGCCGATTGGCTCGTCTTCTCGAAGATCCGCGCCCGGATGGGGGGGAGGATACGGTTTTTCGTCTCCGGCGGCGCGGCACTTCCGGTGGAACTCGGGGAATTTTTTGACGGCATCGGGATCAACATCCTCGAGGGGTACGGGATGACGGAATCTTCTCCGGTGATCAGCGTGAATCGTCCCCAAAAAAGAAAATACGGCACGGTCGGAATGCCCATCCCCGGCGTGGAGGTCAGCATCGCTTCCGACGGCGAGATCCTCGCGCGCGGGCCGAACGTCATGCGGGGATACTGGAACGATGAAACCGGCACGGCGGAAATGATCGACGCCGGGGGGTGGCTTCACACGGGCGATATCGGGAAATTCGACGACGACGGGTTCCTGGTCATCACCGACCGGAAGAAGCACCTCATCGTCAACTCCGGCGGAAAAAACATCGCCCCCGGACCCCTCGAAAGCGCTTTCCTCCGAAGCGGACTCATCAGCCAGATCCTCGTCATCGGCGACGGCCGCGGATTTCTCACGGCGCTGATCGTCCCGGAATTCGACCAGCTGGCCGAACGCCTCTCGGCCGGGGGGATGCGGGTCCCGCCGCCGGAAGAACTGGTGTCGCTTGAGACGGTACGGGGTCTCTACCGGGAGGAACTCGACAGGCTGCAGAAGGATTTCGCGTCGTTCGAGAGGGTGAGGAGATTTTCGCTGATGCCCGGACCCTTCACTCAGGAGAAGGGAGAAATCACGCCGACCCTCAAAATCAGGCGCTCCGAGGTGGAAAAAAAATACCGGTCTTTGATAGAGAAAATGTACGAAGGGACCCCCTGACGACGGTCTTGACTCTCAGGCCGAAAATTCCTATTTTTTTGATCATTTACAGAGGGATTGCGTCACCGGAACCATGAACGAAACCGCATCGCTCGCCGTATCGTCGAAATCCATCAGCCTGAGGGAGAACCTCTGGCTGCACAACCGCGCGTGGGACCTGACATTCATCAGTCTGAGCGCCGGCCTGGTTGTGCTGCCGTTCATCGCCTACGAACTCTTCCAGTACATGCTGGGAATCGAATCGGTCCGGGCCGCGCTCCACGTGGAAGCGTCCGACGTCCTGGATTTCAGCAGGAACATGGTCAACGGCCTCATCGCCCTGCTCATCGGGGGTCCCCACATGTACGCGACGTACTCCAGGACCTTCCTCGACAATGATTTCCGGAAACATCACGCCGGGTTTCTCCTCGGCTCCCTCCTCCTGCCGGTTGGAGTGGTCTACCTCGGGGTGGCGAATTTCCAGCTCCTGGTGACGCTCTTCTTTTTCTGGGCGTCGATCCACATTCTCCATCAGATCTCGTACATCCTCGACTGTTACAGCAAAAAACAGGCGAAGCCCCTGAGCGCCTCCGACCGGGCGCTCGATTATATCGTGGTGTTTTCCTCGCTCTATCCCATCGGCGTCTGGCGCATGGTGACCGACAACTTCTCCATCGGGCAGATCCGGTTGTTGCTTCCCGAATTCATCCTGATAAAAAATAACCCCGTGCTGGGGTGGGGCCTGTTTTACGCCGCCACGCTCGTATTCGCGATCGCCCTGGCCCTCTGGCTGCGACGGAGTTACCGGGAATATGTCGGGGGGGAACTCCACATGCCGAAATTTCTTCTCATGGGGCTGACCATCGTCGTCTCGTTTTTCATACCGTCCTACAGGGAACTGGATGTGGCCTTCCAG
>DATEDB010000291.1:0-3440 GCA_035286625.1 Bacteroidota bacterium | reverse complement strand
AGTTTGTGCGTCGAGAAGGTGGGAGGTGTATCGGTGATGTACCTGTTTTCCAGGATATCGCGGATCGCCTCTTCACAAAATTTCTTCTCGAGGCCGAGCGAATGACCGATCCGCATCATTATGGTTGTTTCGCTCCCGGTGATTTTATGGTCCTGCCGGATGAGCAAAAGAAGACCCTTGAAGTAGTTTCCGGCGTCGAGGACGCTGATTTCCATCTTAATCGGGGTTTTTCGGGTAGTGCGCTACGATAATGTACGAAAAAACCCCTTTCCGGTTCCGTCCCCTCCGGGATGAAATAGTCTCAACGAACGGAGAACTGGTACACCGTGGTCTGAGTGTACGTTCCGCCAGGCCGGAGTACCGTGTTCGGAAACGACGGCCGGGTCGGGGAATCGGGAAAATGCTGGGCCTCGAGGCAGAGTCCGGCGTTCCGCCTGTAACGGACGCCCCCTTTTCCGGGGAGCGTACCGTCCAGGAAATTACCCGCGTAGAACTGGACCCCCGGCTCCGTGGTGAAGACCTGCATGAATCGCCCGCTGGTCGAATCGTAGAGCTCCGCCACGGGGCGGGAGAGATCGTTCGGGTCGTCCAGCACCCAGTTGTGGTCGTACCCTCCCGGAACACCGCCGATGTCCCTGCCCACCCTTTTGGGGACGGTGAAATCCATCGGTGTGCCGGCAACCTCCGGAAGACGTCCGGTCGGAATGAGCCGCTTGTCGACCTCGGTATAGCGGGCGGCGGATATCATCAATACGTGGTCGAGGATGGTGGGTTCGGTGCCGGCCGAAAGGTTGAAATAACTGTGGCTGGTGAGGTTGACCGGGGTGGGTTTGTCCGTGGTCGCGGTGTAGTCGATAAGCAGCGAGTTGTCCTCCGATAGCTTGTACAGCACCTCCACGCTGAGATTGCCGGGATACCCCTCCTCCCCGTCTTTGCTGTGATATGTCATCCGGACCCCGTTGACGCCGTCGATCGCCGAGGCCGTCCAGACGACCTTGTCGAAACCCTTCAATCCCCCGTGAAGCGAGTTCCCGTTATTGTTCGCCGCGAGCGTGTACCGTACCCCGTCCAGGGAAAATGTCGCGCCTGCGATCCGGTTGGCGTACCTGCCGGCGATGCATCCGAAGTAGGGATTGTCGGGACGGAGGTATCCGCCCAGCGAATCGAAACCCAGCACCACGTCCCCCGCTTTTCCGTCACGGTCGGGGACCTCGATGCCGGTGATGGTGGCGCCGTAGTTGATGATTTTCGCGGTCATGCCGTGTGAATTTTTCAGGACGTATTGCGTGATGTCCGCGGTTCCGACGCGACCGTAGCGCGTGCTGGTCACCCTGTTCACTGAGCTCTCTCCCCCCGATGGTGCGGCGTTGTCGCCGGCGGCCTTCTCCCGCCCGGAGTTGCACGATACAAGCGCCATGGCGAGGACGACGGCGGATACACGGATGCCGGTCGGAATATTTTGCATGCGGTTTACCGGTTGATGGTGATCGTGTTGATTTTTGTGGGCAGCCAGACCTGCATTTCGTTTCCGCCGCGGTTCGCCCAGGTGTAATAGGGAATGGCCGTGACTGTTTTCCGGTTCACGCGGATGCCCGTCCCGTCGGCGGTGGGGCCGACCGCATCCATCCCGGCCTGTACGGCCATGACGTGTTCGCCGGCGACATCCCAGGGAATAACGGACAGGGGGGAGTCGTTCGGCAGCACGATGTTCCACGCCCTTCCGTCGTTGTCGGCCCCCTCCACGCAGTAGACGAGCGGCCCGCGCTGGATGGCCACCCGGTCCCGGTCGGCGGCGACTTCTTTCCTGGCCGTTATCCGTTCAACGACCATCGGCAGGGTAAATTCGACAACGTCGCCTTTCGCCCATTCTCGGTCGATCACGAGGTAACCGCGGTCGGTTGTCGCCGGCGCGGCGTCGGCGTTGACGGTTGCAGAAACCTGCCCGCTCACCGTGTCCGGGAAATGGTAGATGTCGTCAGGGTCTGATTTTCTCCCGGCCCACGCGGGGACACGCAGGCGCAGGGCGAAGCGGGTTTTTTTCTCCGGGTTGAGGGTGATGGCGACTTTCCCGTTCCAGGGGTAGTCCGTCGTCATTTTCACGCCTGTCGAAGTCCCGCCGATGTCAACCGTGGTTTCACTCCCGACGTACAGGTTCACCCAGAGCGCGCCGTCCGACCGGCCGTATATATAATCACCCACCGATGCGACGAGCCTCGAGATGTTCGAAGGGCAGCAGGCTGTGCCGAACCACTCCCTCCGCTGGTTGCGGCCGTCGGAGGCGAGGACGTTATCGTAAAAGAAACGGTCCCCGCTGAGGCTCAACCCGTCGAGGGCCCCGTTGTACAGGCTCCTCTCCAGAACGTCCATGTATCGCCCGTCGCCTGTGAGCTGGTTCATCCGGTGGTTCCAGAACACCATCCCGACCGAAGCGCAGGTTTCGCAGTAGGCCAGGTCGTTCGGGAGGTCGTAGTCGGTTCCGAACCCCTCGTTGTCGCCGGTTGCGCCGATCCCCCCGGTCACGTACATGTTGCGTTTCACAACGTCGTCCCAGACGGTCTTCATGGCGTGGACGTACTCCAAATCGCCGGTGACCGCCGCGACGTCGGCCGCTCCGGAGTACATGTACATCGCCCTCACGGCGTGGCCGGTGATTTCTTTCTGGTCCTTCACCGGGGCGGCGTCCTGCCAGTAGTCGGGGGTGAGCCAGCCCGTGCCGTAGGTGTACACACCCCGGCCGCGCTGTGCGAGGTACCGGTCGGCGAGCTTCAGGTACCTGTCGTTGCCGGTGAGATGGTAGAGTTTCATCAGGGCGAGTTCGATTTCCTGGTGGCCGCTGAACCAGCGCCTGTTCTGCAGCCGAAAGGTCGAGTCGATGTGGTCCGCGAAACGGATTCCGACGTCGAGGAGCCTGCGCTTGCCGGTGGCGTTGAAATAGGCGATCCCCGCCTCGATCAGGTGCCCGGCGCAGTAATCTTCGTGTTTGCCGATGTCGGTCCAGCGCTGAGTGATGTCGCCGAGTTCGTAATAGGTAAAGAGGTACCCGTCGGGCATCTGGGCCGCGGCAATCGCACCGATCCAGCGGTCGGCCGTCGCCTCAAGCGCACTGTCTTTCTGAGTCGCGATGGAATAGGCCATGGCCTCAAGCGCCTTGTAGACGTCGCTGTCGTCGTAGTAGATCCCCTCGTGTTTTTCTCCCTTGCCGCGCACGACTTTTTCGAAGTTGCGTATCCTGGGGGTCTTGATCTCGGTCTGATAAATGCACGCGCCGAGCGTTTTCGTGGCGACCTTTTCCATCTTCGGTTTCCAGAACCCGTCGGTCACCCTCACCCGCGAAAAATTCACCGGATGGTATCGTTGCAGGGGAGCCTGCGCTGCGGCGGGTTGCGCCCCCGCAATGAACAGTGAAAGGCATCCGAGGAAAATGATCAATCGATTCATGT
>DATEDB010000290.1:0-2146 GCA_035286625.1 Bacteroidota bacterium | reverse complement strand
GACGCCGCATCCCGGGTGAGGGACGTGTTCGGCACAAAACAGGCGTCGACACTGATCGATTTTTCTGACCGGACCGGACCTCTCGCCGTTTCGGGGTTCCTCGGCCGTCCCCGGCTCGCCCGGAAGGGCCGGTCGGAACAGTACCTTTTTCTCAACGGCAGGCCGATCGTGTCGAGGAACCTCGGCCACGCGGTGTACCGTGCGTACGAACACCTGCTCGAAAAAAGCAGTTTTCCGTTTTTCGTGCTCTTCTTGGAGTGGGACCCTGAAAAGATCGACGTGAACGTGCATCCTTCCAAGGTCGAGGTGAAATTCGAGGACGAAAACCTGGTGTACCGGGCGGTGCATTCGGCGGTCCGGCGCGCCCTGGGCGCACAGGATCTCGGGGCCGATCTGGCCTTGCAGGCGGGAGGCGCCCGGGGAGATTTCGGCCGTGAGACCGAAGGATTCAGCCTCGCGCAGTTGATCGGCGAACCGTCGCCCAGGCCGTCCGACCCGTGGGGTCCTCCGCCCGGCGGCGCCGGTATCACCTCGGACCTTTTTACGCCCGATTTCGCCGCGCGGGAAACGGGGACGCCTCCGGCCGGACCCCCGACCCTTGACCGCCCGGTCTGGCAGCTCCACGACAAGTATATCATCTCGCCCACGCCGGAAGGGGTGTTAATTGTGGACCAGCACGCAGCCCACGAACGCATCATCTATGAAAAAGCGATCATCCGGTTTGAATCCCTCCAGGTCGAATCGCAGGAGCTGCTTTTTCCGCAGACGATCGAATTGAGTCCCGCCGACGCGGCCCTCGTGGCGGAATTGCAGCCGCTCCTGGAAAAACTCGGATTCGTCCTCAAGATGTTCGGCGCACGCACCCTGATCCTCGAGGGGGTCCCCTCCGATATCCGTCCGGGGAGCGAATCCACCATACTGGGGGATGTGTTGAACCTCTACCGGGAAGACGAACAGCGTCTGAAGCTCAATCCAAGGGAACAGCTCGCCAAGTCCTATTCGTGCAGGGCCGCCGTCAAGGCCGGTGACCGGCTCGGGAACGCCGAGATGACGTCCCTCATCGAGCAACTCTTCAGGGCCCGGGTTCCTTACGTCTGCCCCCACGGAAGACCGGTGATGGTCAGACTCTCTCTTTCCGAGCTGGACAGGAGATTCGGCCGCACGTCCTGACGGCGGTCCGTCGCCATTCTGTTTGAAAAACACCCGATAAATTGTATCTTAAAAGCTGATTGGAGCGTACATTTGAAGGGAGATATGGACTCCGCCAGAGACAACCTACTCAAGAAAAAAGGGGCATGGAAAGCCGCGGCCGATTCCGCGAAAACCCGCCAGGTGAAATTCACGACGGTGTCCGGCGAAGAGGTGGACATGCTCTACACGCCGGACGATATTTCCCATCTGAACTATCTCACCGACATCGGATTCCCGGGAGAGTTCCCGTACACCCGCGGGATACACCCGAACATGTACCGGGGCAAGCTCTGGACCATGCGCCAGTTCGCGGGATTCGGGACTCCGGAGGACACCAATGAGCGGTATCATTATCTCCTGAATCACGGCCAGACCGGCCTATCCGTCGCGTTCGACCTTCCCACGCTGATGGGGAGGGACGCCGACGATCCGCAATCGGAGGGGGAGGTGGGCATCTGCGGGGTGTCGGTCAGTTCCCTGGCGGACATGGAAACGCTCTTCGGGGGGATCAATCTCGCCGGCATTTCCACCTCGATGACCATCAACGCGCCGGCGGCGATGCTCCTGGCGTTCTACCTGGTGGTCGCCGAAAAACAGCGCGTGCAACCGGCCGGGCTCAGGGGGACCATCCAGGCCGACATCCTGAAGGAATACATCGCCCAGAAGGAATGGATTTATCCGCCTCATCCCTCGATGCGCCTGATCACCGACATGTTCGAATACTGCACCCGCGAGATGCCGCAGTGGAACCCGATCTCGGTCAGCGGGTACCACATCCGCGAAGCCGGTTCGACGGCGGTGCAGGAACTGGCATTCACACTTGCCGACGGGTTCGCCTATGTCGAGGCGGGAATCGCGAAGGGTCTCGACGTCGACACGTTCGCGCCGAGGCTGTCGTATTTTTTCAACTCCCACCTGGACTTTTTCGAAGAGATCGCGAAATTCCGGGCCGCCA